>JACZUR010000099.1 GCA_022573095.1 Gemmatimonadota bacterium
TACGGTTGAGAGTATCAGACGGGACGACGACGGCCAATTCGTGCTTGAAACACAACTTGGCTCCACCTTTACGGCTCCGACGGTCATCCTGACAGCTGGTGGAACTCCAAACAAACTTGGCATACCGGGCGAGGCCGAGTATGCTGGTCGTGGCGTTTCATATTGCGCTGTGTGTGACGGCGCGTTCTTCAAAGGGGAGATTCTGGCTGTCGTCGGCGGTGGTGATGCTGCCGTGGAGGAAGCTGGCTATCTCACGCGCTACGCGGAAAAAGTATACCTCATCCACCGACGTGATGAACTCCGAGCCTCCAAGACGCTGCAGCAGCGATTGTTCGAGAACCCCAAGATTGAGATAATCTGGAACAAGGCCGTTGATGAGGTGGCGGGGGATGCACGCGGTGTGAAGAGCCTCTCGCTGAGGGATACCGTGACGGGCGATGAGTCGACTCTCGATGTCGGTGGGGTCTTTATCTTTATTGGATTCACTCCCAACTCTGGACTCGTCAAAGAACACTTTGATCATGACGCCGAAGGCCACGTGATCACCGATTCGAACATGATGACGTCGATACCAGGGTTGTTTGCCGCCGGTGACTTACGCGTGCAACTGACCAGGCAGATCACTACGGCGGTTGGCGACGCTACAACAGCTGCGATCGCAGTCGAGAAGTATCTAGCCGAACGAAAGGCAGGTGCCAAGGTTGGCTGACCTGAGAGTTATCTGCCTCGTTAATGGGATGTTTGCTGAGAACTGCTATGTTGTTGCCGATGTGAACTCCAGTCGAGCCGTGCTGATCGATCCCGGTGAAGATGCTCAGCTTTTTCTGCGTACTATCGATGAAGAAAATCTCCAATTGGAAGCTATCTGGCTTACGCACGCCCATATCGATCACATCATGGGTGTTGCCGATGTCGTCGAGGCTACCGGAGTTGATATCTACCTTCACCCGGCTGACCGCCCGCTCTATGACGGCATCGAGCAGCAGGGGGCCTGGATGGGACTGCGGTCTTCTAAACCGCCTCCGCCCGATCGAGACATCGTCGTCGGTGAAACTCTTTCCGTGGGAGACCTGAACTTCGGTGTAAGGCTTGTCCCCGGCCACAGTCCGGGCAGCGTTGCGCTGGTCGGCCACGGGGTTGCGTTCGTCGGGGACGCTCTCTTTCAGGGGTCGGTTGGGCGCGTCGATCTTCCCGGGGGCGACGGAGCGACGCTGCTCAACAGTATCGAGTCGGAGCTGTTGACGCTTCCGGACGAAACAGTGGTGTACTCTGGTCACGGCGCTGAAACGACGATCGGAGTGGAGCGCCGGACGAATCCGTTTCTCACCGGCGCGGCGAGTATTGTCTGAGACAACGAACTCAAACGAATCGCGTGAGGAAAACAACACTCGGGACAGCGTAGAACGTGAACGTCCCAGGTGTTTACGTTGCGGGTTCGCCGTTATCTCAAAGGTCTGGGGCTGTAAGAACCCATGCCCAAACTGCGGGATGGTTTACCCGCTCGGCGACTGTTCTGATTAGTTTGCGTTGACGTGATGCGTTAGAAACCGTAAGCAGAGATCTTACAAATGAGCGATACCCGCATCGAACGAGACCCGCTTGGCGAACTCGCCGTTCCGAGTTCCGCGCTGTACGGAGTTCAAACCGAACGCGCCCGGCAGAACTTCCCTATCTCAGGTCTGAAGCCGATGCCGGCGTTCGTGACCGCAATGGTCTGGATCAAACGATCGGCTGCGGAGACGCACAAGAGGACCGGAAGACTGCCTGCCGAGTTGGCCGACGCGATCATTGCCGCAGCGGACGAGATTCTGTCGGGAAAACATCGCGATCAGTTTGTGGTCGACCCCTACCAGGCCGGCGCCGGTACGAGCCACAACATGAACACCAACGAAGTGCTGGCGAACCGCGCGAATGAAATTCTGGGTGGAAAACGCGGAGAGTATAAGCCGATTCACCCGAACGACCATGTAAACATGGCGCAGAGCACCAACGATACCATTCCCACCGCCATCCGGTTGGCCGTCCTGTCGATGCTGCCGAAGTTCCTAGAGTCTCTCGATCGGCTGGCAGAGTCGTTTCTCGCTAAGGGGGTTGAGTTTGACGGGATCGTTAAATCGGGACGAACGCATCTACAGGATGCGACCCCCATTCGCCTGGGGCAGGAGTTCACAGGTTACGGACGCATCGTAAAGCGAAACGCCGGCAGAATCGAGGCCGCGGCAGATTGGCTTCGCGACCTGGGGATCGGAGGTACGGCAGTCGGAACCGGTCTCAACGCGGAACCCGAGTATCCCGCGCTGATGGTGGAGCACCTCTCGGTCGTGAGCGGCCTGGACTTACGAGCCGGCTCCGACCCGGTCGAGCTGATGCAGTCGATGGGTGATGCGGCCGCGTTCAGTGGGTCGGTTCGCGCCTACGCTCTCGATCTTAACAAGATCGCAAATGACATAAGATTGTTGTCGTCGGGACCGCGTACCGGCTTCGCCGAGATCGTTCTTCCGGCCGTCCAGCCAGGGTCGTCGATAATGCCGGGTAAGATCAACCCAAGCATTGCGGAGATGGTAAATCAGGTTTGTTACCAGGCGTTGGGCAACGACACCGCAGTGGCCACCGCGGCCGAGGCGGGGCAGCTGGAGCTGAACGTCATGATGCCGGTGATGGCGCACAACCTGGTCTTTGCAATGGAGATCCTCAGCAACGCAAGTCGAGTGTTTGCCGAACGCTGCATCGACGGGATAGAGGCCGACGAGGCGCAGTGCGCCTACTGGCTGGAGCGCAGTCCGGCGATCGTCACCGCGCTGGCCCCGAAATTAGGATATGCAGAGGCGGCCAAGTTGGCCAAGGAAGCCGTAGCAAAGAATCTTACGGTCAGGGAGTTAGTGGTCGAGAAGGGAATCCTATCGACGCAGGAGTTGGACGAGGTTCTCGATCTTAGGGCGATGACCGAGATAGGGGTGCCGGGCGAGAGGGAGGGTAAGTCGCAGCGCGGGAGGTGATGCGCTGGCTCACCGTATACAACTCTTTAAGAAATTCACCATGCCGAAGGGGGGAGTCGAACCCCCACGGGCTTGCGCCCACTGCGCCCTGAACGCAGCGCGTCTACCAGTTCCACCACTTCGGCCCACTATACTCAGCGGAGGATCGAATATAGACGGGGCTCTGCGAGCCAGTCAAGGCTATGCTTGACCGCCCGGAAAGCGTTGCCTATCTTGGAGTTACGTGGCTTCAGATAGTAGCAAGGATGGTTCCGTACGTACGGTAGCCCGGAACCCCAAGGCCCGTTACGATTATCATATCGTTGAGACTTGGGAGGCTGGGATTGTGCTAACGGGTACGGAGATCAAGTCGGTGCGCGCGGGAAAGGTGAATATCAAAGGTGCTTATGGCATACTGCGGCGTGGTGAAGTGTGGCTGGAGGGAATGAACATCTCTCCCTACGAGTCAGGTGGGTATGTCAACCACGAACCGATGCGATCTCGGAAGTTGTTGATGACGCGGCGTGAGATTCGACGGCTGATAGGTGCTGTGGAACAGAAGGGTCAGACTCTAATCCCGCTGGACGTTCACATAAGGAATAGGCACGCGAAGGTGACCATGGCGCTGGCTCGCGGAAAGAAGACGCACGATAAGCGTGAAGAGTTGAAGAAAAAGGCGGCTGACCGAGAGGTGGCCCGCGCGATGCGTGAACGCCAGTGATTGACTCTCTTTTTTATCTCGGATCTTGTCTGGTCGCTCTTGGTGGGGGTGGGCCTTGCAGTCCAGCTGAAGCGCCAGCGAGCCTGACCATCGCCACATCCCGGGGCGAGTCGGTTGTTCCCGTTCTGAACCATTTCGGCCACCCGGCTATCGCGGCGCCTCACCTTGGCAGCGCGCTTCCCGTTACCTTTTCGTTTGAGTCCGGTGGCTGGGTTACGGTGGCCTTCGCCGGAGAGCCGTTCCGATTTCTGCTCGACGCTCCTCTGATGGAGCATCGTGACCGTATGATGCACCTCGTCGGCGGAGCGTATACGAGCGGCGATACGCTCTACGTGCCGCTACAATGGCTCTCCGAGGTGATCCCATCGGTGTTTAGCGAAGGGTACAGTTACGATCCCGTTGCGGCGAGGTTCGAGGAGGTGGGGACTGTCCCGGTAATCACTACCGTGTCGTCCAGCGCCGCTCTTTCAAACCCGGTTCCCGCGCCGTCATCGGGTCAGCCTCGGCCGGCTGTGCCTGAGCCTAACGAGTTCGGACTCCGGTTCCCGCACACCGTAGCCATCGATCCGGGTCACGGCGGGGTGGACCGCGGCAACCCCGGACTCTACCTGCCCCGTGGAGTAAGCGAAAAGCACATAACGCTGGCTATTGGGCTCGAATTGAAGCGAGCGCTCGAGCGTCGGAACATCAACGTGATTATGACGAGGACGACCGATAGAAGGGTCGACCTGAGCGATCGGTCGACGCTGTGTGTGGGAGACTGCGAGTTGTTCGTCAGCGTTCATCTTGATGCCCTGCCCGAGGGACCCGGGTACACCCGGGCCAGTGGGATTCACACATACATCTGGGGAGGATCTCAAAGCGCCAACGCACGAAGGGTAGCTGCCATGGCGAACCAGGCTCTTCAGTATGAGGTGGCTCAGAATACGCAGAACGATGAAGAACTGGCCTTCATTATGAGAGACCTCCAGATGAACGAACATCAACGCGAGTCGTCGGTTTTGGCAACTGTCGTCCAGCACATGGCGGCATCGGTGCATCCGGGGAACGACCGTGGTGTGGAGCAGGCCAATTACGCGGTGCTGCGGACTGCTAGGAGGCCGGCTATCTTGATTGAGACGGGTTTCGCCAGTAACCAGAGAGACGCTCGGTTTCTGATCTCAACCCAAGGGCAGCGATCGCTCGCTGAGGCGATCGCGGAAGGAATCGTGGAGTATCTTAGGGTGTATGAAAGCAAGCTTTCCACCCCGTAGGTCGTGACGTACAGCTTAATATCGCCGCGAGTCCTCTTCCGTTCGTTCCCAGTTCTCCTGGTCGCGTTTGGATGCGCGTACTATAACGGACTCTACAACGCCAACCGGCTGGCGGATCAAGCCAGAAAGGCGGAGCGGGAAGGTAGGGGAGGGGAAGCCCGAACGCTCTGGTCGCGTGTAGTTGTCAAGACGGATTCGGTTCTGGCCCGATACCCTACGAGCAGCTACAGAGACGATGCGCTTCTCTTACGAGGCACCGCGCTATTCGAGATTGGTGCATGCGACGTCGCAACTGGATCTCTGATTGAGGTGGCTGATTCCAGTCCCGATCCAGAGCTCAGATCTATTGCCTTGAGAACTCTTTCCCGCTGCCATCTGCTGCTAGATAATCCTGACCTGGCGGCGGTGGTGTTAAGCCCGCTTGCGGATGATTCGTCAGCAGCTGGCAGGAGCGACGCGTTGTGGATCAGAGGTCAAGCTTACCTCGACCTCGGCGAGAATGAGCGCGCGCTGGCGGATCTCGAAGCAACTTTCGAACCCGGCGCTACCTTTGACAGGGCGCGAGCGCTGATTAGGCTGCGACGGGGCGAGGCTGCGCGCACCCAGCTACTGGGCATGCCGTCTCGACCGTACAACGAAAATGAATGGCTGCTTGTGCTCGATCAGTTGGGTGCCGATTACGTTGACATCGCCAGCGACCTCACCGACTCCATCCTAGCTAGAGGCCATCTGACCGAAGGACAACGGGCACGCCTTCAGCTTTCCGACGGTCTCAGGTGGAGTGTTCGAGACAGCATCAGAAGAGCTGCGATGCGATACGGGCAGGTCCGTGAATCTGCATCGGATTCCCTCGAAGCTCAGATGGCCGCCTTCTACCTCGTAAAGGATCGCCTCCTCACTTCCAGGAGCCTTGCAGACATACCGGTTCTGTTAGACAGCTTACGGACTGCAGGGCAGAGTAATCCATCTGTCGGCGCAGCCGCGGGTCCATTTCTAATAGTTTTGGACAGATTCGTCTCCGGATCTACAGTCGGATTCGACTGGGATCTGAGGACGTTCCTGATAGCAGAGGAATTTCGCGATTCCGTGCGCGCGTTCTCGCTCGCATCCCAGATGTTCCAGTCTATTGCTGACAGCGTGCCCCATTCGGTGATTGCGCCCAAGGCACTGTTGGCCGCAGCCCAGATCGATCCGGTTGATGCCGTTTCGCTACGAGAGCGAGTCATGTCCGATTATCCAGAGTCCGCGTACACGCTCGCGTTTTTCGGACATGACAGCGACAGATTCGCTGCGGTGGAAGACTCGCTACTGTCCATTATCTCCAGCAGGCTGCGATATCGCATCGGGGATGGGAGGGACGATGAAGTGGACCATGACGGTGATGCAGACATGCCGCGAGTCGACTGAAATTGATAAGGTTGCCCGCCAGTGAGGAGACCACGATTTCTTCGCGAACCGCTATAGAGGTTTTCGGGTCAACCTTTCAGAACCCAATACTGCTAGCGGCTGGGACGGCTGGTTTCGGCAGAGAGGTAGCCGGATTGATCGATGTGGGCCGGCTCGGTGGAATAATCACCAAGGCTGTCAGCCCAGAGCCCCGGGAGGGGAATACACCTCCGCGAGTCGCGGAATTCAGCGGAGGAATGCTCAATTCGGTTGGGCTGGCGAATCCCGGACTCGATCGAGTGGTAGAACACGAGATTCCTTGGTTGGAGCGGAATCTCGGATCGGCGCGCGCGGTATTCAACGTTGTGGGGTCGGTTTTCGACGACTATGTGACCGTGGTTACCCGTCTGGGCGCAGAAGACGCCGTGACCGCCTTCGAGTTGAACGTCTCGTGCCCTAACACCGATCGGGGTGGAGAGGAGTTTGGCGCCGATCCGTCCGTACTGGCAGAACTGGTCAGGAGGTGTTGCGAAGTCACGGATAAAGCGGTGATTCCAAAACTGGCCCCCGATCTGGATGGCATTGCCGCCAGAGTGCAGGCGGCATCAGAAGCCGGTGCAGCCGGTTTTTCAGTTGTGAATACGATACCGGGCAGCACCTACGGGAAATCATTCGAGGCTGGCACGGACGGGTTGTTCAAGTCGCGTTTGGGAAGTGGCCCAGGGGGTGTGAGCGGACCTCCGCTACTCGCATTGGGTCTCAGCGCGGTTGCGAAGGTAAGCGCGGAGACCTCACTCCCGATCATAGGCATCGGCGGCATTCGCGAGCCGAATGACGTGGTTGCGTATCTGGAGGCCGGGGCTTCGCTGGTCGCCGTGGGAACCGCCGCGCTCGCCGACCCGCGGGTGCCCACGGAGCTCGCGGAGTGGTGGGATCGCCCTGGCTGACGTCGTTGTCGCGCTGGATTTCGAGGCCGGCTCTGAAGCTCTCGCGTTGGTCGGCCGGCTCGACGGGCTGGAGTGGGTTAAGGTCGGGTCGATCCTCTTTCTGGCAGAGGGACCCCGGTTGATTGGAGAATTAAAGGAACGTGGGCTCAGTGTTTTTCTGGATCTCAAGTGGCACGATATCCCGAACTCGGTTGCCGGTGCCGTGCGGGTGGCCGCAGATCTGGGTGTCGATGTCGCCACGGTACATGCTCTGGGTGGCGAGCGGATGTTACGCGCGGCTCAGGCAGCCAGCGGCCACATGCGCATTGCGGCGGTCTCCGTACTAACCTCGCATTCGGCGCAGGGCTATTGGGATACGGTTGGACGCGGCGGTAATGGTAGTTTAGGTGGTGAGGTGGTGCGGCTGGCGGAACTGGGCAAGATACAGGACTACGTGGACATCGAGCTGACGGTCGTCGGCGTCTCGGAACTCGGCAAGACCCGCTTCAACACGGTGTTTCTCAACTGCGTCGC
>JACZUR010000100.1 GCA_022573095.1 Gemmatimonadota bacterium
GGGCGAAGATCAGATTACTCACCTGGGAAGCGAGTACTACGAGCGCATGTGACCGCGCTTGAACTGTTAGTCGGGGTGGCTGGCGGCGTCTTTATTATCTGGGAGCTGTGGTATTTCTTGGGTCCTCGGACAGCTCCAGTGGCCGGTGAAGGTGAAGATCGAGGCGTGCAAGATATCCGCATCGTCGTACGAGGCGGCTACGATCCTGACATGGTGGTCGTGGGAACTGGTAAACCCGTAAGGATCCAGTTTTACAGGGACGAGGTCGCCGAGTGTTCGGAGCGAGTTGTATTTGAATCGCTCGGCATCGATCGAGCTTTGCCCGCGTTCGAGACAACCATAATCGAGTTTACTCCGGACAAGACGGGAGATTATCCCTTCCATTGCGGTAGATACGTGCTGAACGGAAGAATCGTTGCGCAGCCGGAGAACGACATAAACAAAGACAGAGCTGCCAGGGGACACGTTCAGCATGGATGAAACCCGCCTTACCCTTCCGATTGAGGGCATGTCGTGTGCGGCTTGTGCCGCCACCGTGCAAAAGCGCCTGTCGGACGCCAGCGGCGTGACAGAAGCCAGTGTCAACTACGCTACAGCCAAGGCCACCCTGATGGTTCACCTCGGTACAAGGTTGTCAGATCTGGTGCAGGTTGTACGCGACGCTGGATACGACTGCGGGAGTGCTTCAGTAACGTTTTCTGTCGTCGGTCTTCACTATGCGCCAGGTGTTGCAGCGCTGGAAAAAGCCATTGCCTCCCTGAGCGGCGTGCTGTCGGTCGTTGCGAACCAGGCCACCGAGTCCGTCACGGTGTCCTATGTCCCCGGCTTTGTTTCCACACGCGACCTGGAGGCCGCTGTCGAGTCGCAGGGACTGACCGTTCAAGAACCGATCGCTGAAGACGACGTCGTGCAGCGGGAACGCAGCCGCCGCAGAAGAGAAGTCCTGCTTCTCTCCGCAAAGTTTCTCCTGGCAGCGACGGTGGCGGCGGCGACGATGATCATGTCTATGCCGCTTATGGGTGAGGACGTTGTTGGTGGAACCCATCTCCTGTCACGGGCCATGATGCGTTTCGAGTCGCTCTTCCGAGGCTGGGTTCCGTACGTATTCGAGGCGACACCGTCGCACCTTCGCTGGAGTATGCTCGGCCTGACGGTGCCGGTTCTTCTCTGGTCCGGAGGACAGTTCTTCAAAGGAGCAATCAGCGGGTTTAAACACCGGACCGCCGACATGAATACGCTGATAGCGCTCGGAACCGGGGCGGCGTTCCTCTACTCCGCTGTGGCGACTGCACTTCCGTCCCTGTTCGAGAGAGCCGGACTTCAAGCTGATGTTTATTTCGAGGTGGTCAGCTCTATCATCGCGCTAATCCTTCTGGGCCGCCTGCTCGAGGCGCGAGCGAAAGGACAAACGTCGGAGGCTATCCAAAAGCTCATTGCGCTGCGACCCAAGACCGCAACCGTCATGAGGCAGGGTTCTCCTCAGGAAATAGAGATCGATCTTATCGTTGTGGGCGACCAGGTAGTTATGAAGCCTGGTGAGACGGTCCCCGTCGACGGCGTCGTCAGCGAGGGAGAATCGAACGTAGACGAGGCGATGCTGACCGGTGAACCGATGCCGGTCTCGAAAAGCGTAGGGGACACCATGGTAGGTGGAACGGTGAACTTGTCCGGCTCGCTGCTGTTCAAAGTGACCGCCGTAGGCAAGGATACGGCGCTTGCCCAGATCGTCCGGTTCGTGGAGGAGGCGCAGGGCAATAGGGCGCCCGTGCAGCGCCTCGCTGATAGGGTGGCTGGAGTATTCGTTCCGGTAGTCATCGCCATCGCCGTTGGTGCCTTTGTGACGTGGTTCATCGTAGGACCATCGCCCACGATCGTTTTCAGTACAATTGCGATGGTCACCGTCCTGATCATTGCTTGCCCGTGCGCTCTTGGCTTGGCCACGCCCACCGCGATAATGGTTGGTACGGGAAAGGGAGCGGAACACGGGATCTTGATTCGAGGCGGTGAAATCCTCGAGCGGGTGCAGAAGGTGGACACGGTTATCTTTGACAAGACCGGGACGGTGACCGAGGGAACGCCTTCGGTTACGCACGTTCTTGCGATGAAGAGTGATGAAGGCAATGTGGTTAGCCCGCCGCAGCTCCTCGCTATGGCGGCAGCGGTTGAAAGCCGTTCGGAGCATCCGTTCGCCAACGCCATTGTGGCCGCGGCCGGCGCGCGGGCGATCAACTTCCCCGAAGTGACGAGATTCGTAGCGATGCCGGGTCGCGGTGCACGGGGTCAGGTAGATGGACGGATCGTGGAGGTAATTAGCCTTAGGCACGCGCGGGAACGGGGTATGGACTTGGGCAACATAGGGGAGGCGGCAGATGGGCACGCTAAGGAAGGGCGGACCCCGATTGTCGTTGTTGCCGACGATAAGGTTCAAGGACTGGTCGCTGTAACGGATCAGATAAAAGACGGAGCAGCAGCAGCGATCAAGGCTATTAAGGCAATTGGCAAGGACGTCACAATGCTGAGTGGAGACAGTGAGGCGGCTGCGGCACTCGTTGCGGGCAAAGTCGGTATCAAGAACGTAATTGCGGAAGTCGAACCGCGTCAGAAAGCAGCCATTATCAAGAAGCTTCAAGAAGAAGGTCATGTTGTCGCAATGGTGGGTGATGGATTGAACGATGCTCCGGCTCTGGCTCAGGCCGACGTGGGGTTCGCGTTAGGGACGGGAACTGACATAGCGATCGAAGCATCTGATGTGACGCTGATCCGGGGTGATCTGTCCGGAGTTTCCACCGCTATTGAACTTTCCACGCGAACGATGAAGACGATTCGGACGAACCTTTTTTTCGCTTTCATCTACAACGTCGTGGGAATTCCGATTGCTGCGGGAGCCCTTTATCCTATTACCGGTTTGTTGCTAAGTCCTATCTTTGCCAGCGGAGCGATGGCGCTTTCCAGTCTGAGTGTAGTCGGCAACAGCCTCAGATTGAGAAACTTCAAACCCACTTCTTAGAGCGCGGAGTTATGCAATATTTCCATAGAACATCGTTGCCATTAGATGACGTGCTGGCTGAGGCTGACAGCTTTTTCCGAGGCCGGCTCGAGACTTCGAGTGTGGACAAGAGAAAAAGGACCTACAGCGGTTCGATGGGTACAATCGACATCACAGTCCGGGCCGAGGGGGGCCACTACACGCTGGTAACAGTCGCAACCGACCGGGTCGGTGAAAGTGAAATCGACAAACTCGGCAAGCGCTTCATGGCGCTCGTTCATGGGCGTGTCGACGCCAATCATGCGCTGAGGGGCAGTTACTAAGCAGGAGGGTCTATGGCGAGTCTCCGAATGAGAATTACCGGTATGACGTGCGGTCACTGTGTGAGCATTGTCGAAGAAGCTTTGAACGGCGTCGAGGGGGCGATCGCGGTGTTCGTCGAACTGCCGGATGTCGCTGATGTCGACTACGCAGAGGAAAAGGCGACTGTGGAGCAGTTAGTTGAGGCGGTAACGGATAAGGGTTATGGGGCGGAAGTAGTCGACTGATATGGAGTCTGCCCTCACGCCGGCTGCGCCTCCGGCGGACCTCACGCAAGAGAACCTCCTAGAGATTTACTACTTTCTTAGGCTCACTCGTTCTCTGGAAGAGCAGCTGGTCAACCTCTATCGGCAGGGCAAGGTCATAGGCGGCCTTTACCGCTCTCTCGGACAGGAGGGCGAGAGTGTAGCAACCTCCTATGCGCTTCGTCCCGGCGATATTCTCTCGCCCTTGATTCGTAATTTGGGGTCCATGCTCGTGAAGGGCGCGCAACCTGTCGAAGTGCTGCGCCAGTACATGGCGAAAACATCCAGTCCTACAGCAGGACGCGAGATGAACATCCATTTCAACGACCTTGACAAAGGATTTCTGGGTCAGATTTCCCACCTCGGAGATATGGTGCCAGTGATGGCTGGTATCGCGCTGACCTTCAAGATGCGCGTGGAAAGACGGGTGGGGATGGTGTATGTAGGTGATGGTGCAATGAGTACTGGTGCTTTTCACGAGGGAGTCAACTTCGCTGCGGTTCAAAAACTTCCGCTGGTAGTCGTTGTCGAAAACAACGGCTACGCTTTCTCCACACCCGTACACAAGCAGACCAGAGTAGCAAGTCTTGCGGACAAAGGGCGATCGTACGGCATCGCGAGTTACACGGTCGACGGAAACGACGTGCTCGCAGTCTACGGGCTGGCTAGACAACTCATTGAAGCGGCTCGTAGCGGTGAAGGAACGCAGATGCTGGAGGTAGTCACGTACCGGCGCAAAGGCCACGCGGAACACGACGATCAACGTTACCAGTCGGAAGAGGAGCTAGCCTTGTGGGAAGGTAACGACCCTATTGATCGGTATGTTTCGCGGATCGGCGACGCGGGTTGGGCCACGCCGGACGATCTCGAACGGATTGACTCTCGGATTGAGCGGGAAATATCCGAGGCGGTGGGAACGGCGGAGAGCGACCCACTGCCGGAGGGGGAGAGTGCCATCGGCGGTGTCTTCGCGTGAATCATCCCAGTCTGGCGTCGAGATCTGAATAGAGATGGCAGAGGTTACCTATCTCGAGGCCCTGCGACAGGGACTGTGGGAAGAACTCGAACGGGACGAGAATGTGTTCATGCTGGGTGAGGACATTGGTGAATACGGTGGCGCGTTCAAGGTTACCGAGGGGTTTCTCGAGAAGTTCGGGGCCGGCCGCATCATCGATACACCGATATCGGAGGCTGCTATCGTCGGGGCCGCGGCCGGTGCTGCACACATGGGTATGAGGCCTATCGCAGAAATGCAGTTCATTGATTTCATATCGTGTGCATATGACATGCTTACCAACTACGTTGCCACAGCCAGATACCGAGCCGGACTCGCGACTCCGATAGTAGTTCGCGGGCCGTCAGGTGGATATGTGAGAGGGGGGCCTTTCCATTCTCAGATGCCTGAAGCCGCATTTTTTCACACCCCAGGGCTCAAACTCGTTTGCCCGGCGACTGCACGCGATGCTAAAGGATTGATCAAGTCTGCCGTGCGAGACGACGATCCGGTCATCTATTTCGAACACAAGTTCCTGTACCGCCGCATTAAGGAGGATCTCCCGGATGACGAAGAGATTCTCACTCCGATCGGGAAAGCAAGAGTTGCTAGAGAGGGAAGTGATCTGACCATCATTACGTGGTCGGCGATGGTTTGGAAATGCTTGGATGCGGCGGAAGAGTTGGCGTCGAGCGATGGAGCTTCTGTCGAGGTACTGGATCTGCGTTCCCTCATACCGATGGACGACGCGGCAATTCTAGGCAGTGTCAGGAAAACCAACAGGGTTTTGATTGTGCACGAGGATACGCGGACAGGTGGAATTGCGGGCGAGATCACATCCAGAATAAACGAAGGCGCGTTCGAGTGGCTGGATGCTCCCGTGAGACGGGTGACTGCCCACGACACTCCGATACCATATGCCCCGACTCTCGAGGATTATGTGCTACCGGGAGCCGACGACGTCGTGGAAGCTGCCAGGCTCCTGCTGGCGTATTAGTTCTCGCCTCCGTTCGCATCGTGGCCGGCTGCTACTATCTTTACGCGATTGAGGTGTGGCGAGTTGTCGGAGTCGCCCACTCTTGTTGAATAGATGTTTATCAGACTCCGCTGGCGCGTGGAGTTGTTGGGAGAATAGATATGGCTCGTGTTGACGTGATCATGCCGCAGATGGGTGAGTCGATCGCCGAGGGCACCGTCGCGCGCTGGATGAAACAGGTGGGCGACGAAGTGAAGCGGGATGAGCCGATTCTGGAGATCTCAACCGACAAGGTGGACGCGGAGATACCGTCACCGACCTCCGGAACGATTATCGAGATAAGAGTAAGTGAAGGCGAAACGGTTGAAGTTCAGACGATCATCGCTGTAATTGAAACTGATGGAACCGCCGTGACTGCAGCAGTGACCGACCAACCTCCTCCACCCGCACCTGAAGCAGAGACAGCAGCTCCGGAACCGGCTGCTCCTTCCGAGCCGGCGATGGCGCCGCCCCCGCCCCCGCCGCCGCAGCCGCCCCCTCCCACAACTCCGTCCCCAGCTGCTGCTCCGGGTACGATGGAAGAGCGACTTAGAGTCAAGTCCACTCCGCTGGTGCGCAAGATCGCCGCGGAGCATCAGGTGGACCTCACGGGCATTGAAGGAACCGGGTACGCGGGGAGAGTAACAAAAAAGGATATCCTCGGCTTCATCGAGTCCCGGGGACAGGCTGTCACGGTAAGAACAGCGGATATCCCCTCGCCAGCCCTTCCAACCGAGGTCTCACACCCGTCGGTGCAGGCGTGGCAAGGCGATCGCGTTGAACCGATGAGCAGGATTCGAAAGCTCACCGCCGATCATATGATCACCTCGATGCGAACCTCGGCCCACGTCACGACTTTTTACGAAATAGACTACACGCGCGTATCTGAGATCAGAAAAGCCAACAAGGAAGAATACGCCGCGCGTGGTGCCCGCCTCACGTTCCTGTCTTTCATAGCCAAGGCGGTAACTGATAATCTGCGAAAGCATCCGATTCTCAACGCATCGGTGAGCGGTCAGTCGATTATATACAGACACGAGATCAATCTGGGGATTGCTGTCGCCCTGGACTGGGGTCTGATCGTACCGGTAGTGCGGAACGCGGACGAACTGTCGCTTATCGGGCTGTCCAAAGCGATCTCCGATCTAGCGGAGAGGGCACGGACGAAGCGTCTCAGTCCTGACGAGGTGCAGAACGGCACATTTACCATTACGAACCCCGGTACTTTCGGATCGTATGCAGGTACCCCCATCATCAACCAACCCCAAGTTGCTATTCTCGGTGTCGGAGCTATCGAGAAACGCCCCAAGGTTGTTACACTGGACGACGGTCAGGACGTCATCGCCATCCGTACCATGGGCTTGGTGTCGTTGTCGTTTGACCATCGAGTGGTCGATGGCGCCGACGGAGATCGATTCCTGAGCGGCATCAAGAATGATCTAGAACGTTTCCCGGAAGGTTCTCTGTAGTTGGCGCGCCGGTCGATCGAAGTGAGGGGAGAGAACTGGTGGGTCTATCCAGGGGGTGGAATGACCTCCCACGACCGAGATGAATTTGCCATCGTGTTTGAAAAAGGCTCCGGTTCCAACCGCGTTAGGAGAGTGACGCGGTATCGGCCTACAGGCGATCCGCGGTGCGATATTGCGTTGGCACAACTCAGTGACGCTGAATTGTGTGCGCTCTTCGATGAATCGCAAACGGCGTTAACCAGTCCCCAGACCAACTACGAATTGCCGTCCAAGTAGTACGTGGGATCGATAGATTTACATTCCCACTCGAACGCGTCCGATGGATATCTGTCACCGCAAGATCTTGTAGCGGCCGCCGCCGAAGCCGGTATCACCACACTCGCGCTTACCGATTCCGCTGTTGTTGGTAGGCACAATGAAACGGCGACTAGTACCTCCACTTTTGATCCAGCAGCAAGTACAGCAACTGAATTTGAGTTTACTTTAAAGCATGCCGGAGCCAGCGCCAACACGTTCATCGGCTTCTCCGCCTTCGCCGGATGCCGGTCTTTATCAAGGAACCGCCAGCGACAAACGCGCTGCCACGTCCCGCAAGTCTCTAGCGGATCGCGCCGGGAAACCTCGAGGAGCGCTTCGCACTTGCTCGGGACTGCCACGATGAGGTACGCGTCTCGCAAGCCGGCTTGATGCGCGGCGATCACATCTGTTTGGGCGTTTCCCACCAGCCAGGATTGCGCCGAGGGTATTTTACGT
>JACZUR010000101.1 GCA_022573095.1 Gemmatimonadota bacterium
TAAGCACGATAGAAATCCGGTTTGCGTGCAGGGCTGCCAGGTTGCTGCACCAATCACGAAGCCCGTGAAGGTGCCCAAGATGGCCCCGAGCACAGCACCACTTCCGCTGTGGTGGCGAGTCCCCACGAATTGCTCAAGTCGCCTACCATCGTTGAGGGCAACGACCCCGCCGGGCCTGATGACCACGGTGTCACCTGTCAGCCGGACCAGGGTCCCAGTCACGTACCGTTGGGACTGGCCGTCAGCAGCCGGGATTACAACCCGCACCCGAGCTCCGTTTGCCAGTGGTGGTTCGGTCTGTGCGGCTGCGGACTGAGCCAGTGCAAATATAACGCTCAGGCTCGTGGCTACTTGCACGACGGAGCGGAGCACCGCTTGAGCCAAGCCCGCGAGGCAGTTGTTCAGACACCACATAGAACATCTCCTTTTTGAGTCGCCTCCAACCTAGACTGGTGCCGTCAAGACGACGTCAAGCAGAGCGTCGTCTAACAAGAAATGAACGCAATCCTGCGGCCGTTCTTGGAAATCGCAGTGGAACCACCGCTTAAATCAGCCTCTTCGCCGATGGCCATGGGGTTAAGACTTGGCTACGCGTGAAGGCATCGGCACTAGATTCACTGCGCACCGGCGAGCGTCGTTTGCACGAGTCGCTCGATAGCTGCTGCCACCGCTCCCGGATTCTCCTCCTGAATGAAGTGCCCTGCCCTGGTGACCAATTCGATCGTTACATTTGGCATCCGCTCTCTCAGCACTGCGACGTCGTCGCTGCTGGGACCGGACCGATGCTCGGTGGCACCGAGGAGAACCACAACCGGACATTGGATTTCTGCCAGGTGGTCGGTGAGACGTTCCGGTTCCTCGGCACGCGACATTGCCCGCAGCACCTCGAGTGTCGCTCCTAAATTTCGTTGGTAACCGCGTGTGTACTCGTGAATCACGTCCTCGGTAATCCAATGCTCAGTTGCGGACGCGCGTCTCATCTGCTGTCCGATCAATGCGATAATAGCATGGGGTCCGAGTGTGCGAATTACGCTGGTAAACCTCATTGCGAATCGAAAACCCGGCGTTGCGAGGCTCTCCGTAATGCCGCCCTCGAGAGAGACAATCCCGCTGACGTGACGAGGGTGACGGTACGCAAGGCGATACGCGATGGACGCACTGACCGAGTGCGCGACGATCAAAACCTGCCGGTCCACGAGGGTGTCCAACACCGCGGCGATCCGGTCGGCCTGCGCGGTGAGCGAGTAATCTGCGTTCGCCGGGTGGGCCGATGATCCGAACCCGAGCGGTTCGATCACAATTGTTCGGAACCTAGTTTGATCGAGAAGCGCAATGACCTTGCGGTACCCGTACGCCGATCCGATCAAGCCAGGGATGAACACTACGGTCTCCCCTGAACCGGAGACGGTGACCTGCAGCGTGTCGTTCGGCGCGGCGGCGGGACCGCCCGGGTTCAAGGCGGCCGCCAGGAGTATGGTGAGTAGTCTCATCTTTCTGTGATCCTTTCGAGCGAGTTGGCAGATCCGGCGATGGCTCAGGCAAACACCACGGTTGCACGCCACGTGAAGAATGCCAGCACCGCGCCCTCGAGAACCCACGCCATCGGCTGGCGGTAGTAGCCCCTGTACATCTCCCATCCCCAGTAGCCGGTGTCCTTGAACAGGGCCAACGTGAACCGTTTCTTCGAGAACGGCCAGAGAAGTGGTAACCCGACTGTACTCCCGATGTCCGCCGCGTAGTGCGTCACTAGAGCCACGAAGGCGAAGGGCGCGTAGGCTGGGGCAATGAGATACACGATGCCCGTGACAACGAACGCGAATGTGAAGCTGTGGGTTAGCGTGCAGTGGAAGTCCGGCTTGGCGAAGCCGGCCCTGACCACCAGTGAGTCCGCGTTTGGCAAGTAGTGTATGCCGAGGCAGAACAGTGCCATCTTTGGGCTCCAGTTGAAGGAAGCTATCGATAGCGCTAGCGGGACATGTCCGAGTTGCATTTTAGTTCTCCATCATGAGGCTAGGTTGACGCATGAGGCGCATTCGTTGTCGTGTCGGTGACCGGCGTGCGCACGAAAGTTGGATGTGTGAGATCTTCGCTACCGCCCGCGGCGATTGCCGTCTTCAGGACCTGCGCGCGGCGACGAGACATAGCCACCAGAGTACCAGCAAGCACCAGCACTCCTCCGCCGAGCAAGATCGTAGCACTGCTGAGGGGGAGAGCCGCTCCAAGCGACGCGATCAGGAAGATTCGCGGATAGCGACCAACAACCGTGGCCGCGATGAACCGTGGTGTCGGGTACTTCACGATCACGGCGCAGATCCGGACCGCCCAGAACGGGATCGGCGTGAAAGCAGCGACGACTGTCGTGAGAAATGGCTGGACCGCGAACCAAGCCGTGAGCCGGCGGGACAGTCGCGTCGAGCGGACGCCGGTTAACGCCTTCGAGTGCATGACTGTACCAAAGACGCGGTAGTTGACCCACTCGACCAAGGCTATCCCCGCCACGCCGAGGGTGGCCAGCACTGTCGGTGGGTAGAGCTTGCCGAAGGCCATCAAGATCGGCTCTGAAGCGCTCGGCAGAAACGTGGCTGTTGGCCCGCTGGTGAAGAACATGAGCCAGGTGAAAACCGCCAACTGGGTAGCAACCGGGAACAACGCGCAAACCAGCACAGTTAAAGCACCTGCCGTCATGCAGCTGTATATCATTGGATCCCAGGACCGATCCAGTACCTTGCTGAACGCAGCGTTACGCAAACCCGACAGAGCACCACGAACGGACTCCGTCACCGGAAACGCGCCGGGCTCTCGATGACTCAGCCCTCGTTGCAAGCCCCTCAGGTATCGGTGGTACATGGTACGCTCCGGTAATCGTGACGACCGAAGCATCGCAGCGGTGTGTCAAGTGGGCGTCAAGTGAAGAGCCAGAATGCACTGTCCCTTCGCGCATGAGAGACGTGTTGGGAGGACGCTCCACGCAGAGACTGCTTGGGCAGAGTCTCTCTAAATGAGTAGGCGGTGTTGGTTCCTAGTGCGTTGAGGAGCCTGACGGGTTTTTGAATTTTTTACATCTAGGCGCGTGGCCAACGGGAAGTGAGCCTTCCTCGGCACCTTGAACGCGGCATCGGATCGCGCTTGACGCTTGCTTGACGCAAGGAAGCCATTCTAGATCCGACTTCAGCTGAAGGTAATTGCTATGCGTACGCGCAATCTCCATGGCCCCTTGCTGCTCGCCGTCTGGCAGTTCGCACCCCTCTCGGTGACCCAGGATTCCCTTGGCACGCACCGCGTTTCCGTTGGTTACGGCACCGGCCAGTTCGAGGACCGGACCCTCTCCTGTGCCGGTGACGTGCTCAGTGCCGCTCCCGCCCCCTACCAGGAAGTAGGCGTCCAGTTGGATTTCTGGAGAGACCGCTACCGATACACCGTCTACGCCGGGCGCCATTCCACCGACTTGTCCACTTACGCCGGCTTATTCTCAGGAGCCGCGGTCGCGTGGGAAGGTCAGTACTTCGGCATCGGTACGGGGGTGAGCAGCGTGTCCGGCTCGGACGGATTCACCAGTCCCTCTGCCTATCTCCGATTGGGAAACCTGGACCGTGTGCATTTGTTTATGGATGTGCTTTCGCCAACACCCACCCTCGGAATGTCCGGGCTCGCTCGAACCGGACTTGGCTTCAACAGGGGTCACCTGCGCGGCTCCAGTGGTCGGGTTGGGATTGACTTGCCCCTGCATGCTGACGAGGCATATCCGTTCGGAGTCTCGGGTGAGTGGCTAACGCCCCTGACCGGTAACACAGACTTGATCGTGCAGGGACGCTGGGCGCCAAGTGAAGAGCACGCAAGTTGGGGAACGGGTCTTGGATTACGGTACAGTTTCTAACCTAACACATTGGCTTGGGTCGGATACGTCACTTCCGGCAGGTTTCTCTTCGTAGCCGACGACAAAACGGCAGGTTCGTCGACTCTCCGCCTCACTTATAATCCCCCGCACATATCACCTTAACGCAGCCTCCTGCCCCAAACAGTTCTCCCAGCCTTCGCCAGGATATCCACTAGCGGAACAAACCCGACGAACCTGCTGTCGGGCCAGCCCACCATATCCCGGGTGTCGGACAGAAGTACAACCGAATCGGTGGGTACAATCCATGGACCCCAATCGTAGATTGTCTTTTCAATTGCTAATTCGGATCGTGAAGCGGCAGGTTTCATGATCTGGTAGGGCCACTCTTGCACGGTGCCGTTCAAAATCACGGCACCTGAGCTCATCGCTACAGTGTCACCAGGCAGCGCGACCAGTCTGCGGAGGACGTGAAAAACCCCGTCTGCATCCTCGAAGCGGAAGAGGACTAAGTCACCGCGCTCGAGCTCGCCGGGCGGGCTCCAGGCGAAGAAATATTCGTGGGCGCTCAACGTCGGCTCCATGGACGGGCCCGTCATGTAATAGATCGATGGCCAGCGCGTCCCCAATCTCGTTGTCCAGGCTCCCACACCGGCGAACGCGGCGAACAGGATCCAGATTACGATGCGCAGCGGAGATGTTCTTTGGGAGACCGGCATCCGAGTTGTCGGATTAGTTCGGTGGAGGGGCAGGCGCCGGTATCTTCATCTTGATGCAAGATACCCGAATATAGCTCTTGAGATGAATAAACGGCTAACCTTATAGCGAACCCGAAACGCCGCCACCTAACGCCAACCTTCCCAACCCCCAATTATCTCACGGCGAGAGAATTGCAACGCGGTTGCACGATGCAACCACGCTAACTAGAGGTACCATGAGCAGTTCCCGCAGATCACTGCAAGGAAATCTTCAGCGCTCTCTCGTAGTCATCGGGTTCGTCCACGTCGGCTAGGGCGGCTTCCGGCCACTCTACGATTTCGGCTGCGTCGCGATACCGCTCCACCAATCGTTTCCCCATTTCCTCACCCTCGCTCGCCCGGAGTTCCGTGAACAACGCGTGGTCGAACAACGTTGGCGGTGCGTTGATGCTACCGTACCGCGATACGACGAGCGGAGCGCCGCTCTCCCGATAGCGCGACACGACCTCGCGCAGCATCTTGGTCGTAACGAAGGGCATGTCGGCGAGCACAACGCATACCGCTGAGACGTTATCTCCTAACTCTGCAACAGCGATTCCCAGCGAGCTGCTCATGCCCATCTCGTAGCGATCATTTACGATCACGTGAATCGGCAGGGAGCCAATGCGCCGCCGTACTAGGTCTGCTTCATAGCCGAGTACGACGACTACCGGATCGAGCTCCGCTGCGAGAACACGTTTCACGCAGCGTTCGATCAGTGTCTCGTCCTCCAATTCGAGCAGCAGCTTGTTCTCGCTCATGCGTGTCGACGCTCCGGCCGCCAAGACGATACCAGCGATCTGATCGCTACGGCTAGATGTCATGGATGGGCCCGTCTTTGTCCCGCAAATGTGTCGGTGTGTGACCCGAACGAATCGCCAGGATCTCGGCCATGATGCTCAGGGCGACCTGCTCCGGTCCCTCGGCGCCTACGTCCAGTCCAACAGGTGCGTGAATGCGGCTGTTATCGGTAACGCCGGCGTCGGCCATCATCTTCTCCGTTCGTGCGCGCGGGCCGAGTATTCCTATATAAGAGACGTGGCTCCCTGCGAAGCGAGCCAACCATGCACCGTCGTGTTCCAGGTGATGGAACATGATCACCACGTAGGTATTCTCGCTGGATGGTAGCTCGCCACCATCTTCGGGTCTCATTTGCACCAGATTGTCGGCGGTCGGAAAACGGTCCGACTCGAGATACGCGGAACGATGGTCGGCAATCGTTACACGAAAGCCTTGATCCGAAGCGTAGGTTGCCAGCGGAATCGCATCGTCACCCGCGCCGCAGATCACGAGTTCAGGTGGTGGAATAAATACTTCAGTGAAGACTCGAAGTGAGTCTATCTCTTGGACAGTGGATCGCTCTTGTTCCAGCGTGTTTCTGGCCGCCGCGGCAATCGCAGCATCATGCCTTGGGCTATCTGTTGAGCCAGCGGTCAGTTTTTCGTCGACTACTATTAGAGTCGCGCCAAGCTCTGTCTCCGGCTCGATCACCGTCGCAACGACAAAACGTTGGCTGCCGGAAAGAAGCTTGAGGAGAGGTCTTACGAGTTGGTTTTCGTCGTCGGGCGTGAAGGGGTGGACAAAGACATCCACCGACCCACCGCAGCCCAGCCCCAGTCCCCACATCGTTTCCTCGTCGGTGCCGGTCTCGTAATGCCGCAACTCCGATTCTTGTCGCTTTATCGCTGTGAGCGCAACTTCCCGCAGGTCGGTTTCAAGGCAGCCCCCGCTCACGTTGCCCGCCATCGTCCCGTCCTCGTCGATGAGCAGCTTCGCACCGGGCCGGCGATACGCAGATCCTTCGATTCGGACTACGGTTGCAACGGCTGATCTCTGTCCGCGGTCTCCGCATCGCTGTGCCATCTCGTAGATTCGCTTAGTCTCTTGCCAGGCCATCCCTTCCAACTGCGAGAGTGTAGTCCAAGCCTAACGGCTCTTCATGTCCAGTGTCAACGAGATTGTGGATTTACCCGGCGCACAGTTGATATTCATATTGGTGTATGGCCAAGGAACAACAGGTTGGAACGGTCATTCACTACTTCAAGCGCCCCCGCGTTGCAGTCGTCCGCGTCACCGAAGGTGCATTAGCGGTCGGAGACGAAATCCACTTTCATGGCGCCACCACCGATTTCAGCGAGCAAATCAAGTCGATGGAAGTCGAGCACGAAAAAGTGCAAGCTGCCAAGACCGGTGATGAAGTTGCTATCGAGGTGATCGAGAGGACGCGTGTGCACGACCGGGTGTTCAAGGTAGTAGACTAGAACTGCGGCCCAGGCTGAGAGAGCCCAAACTTTCTCTTTGACATGGGTCGAGTCACCCAAGCAAATGAGCTGGGGTGGCGGGCCGCAGCAACGTCTGGTTCCAGCCGTTGCTTGCGTGGAATGCGGCCTCATAGTCTCCAACTGTACCGCGCCCTTGAGCTTGTGACGATCTGAGTCTTGCAGGCGCATTGTCTCCCTGTACCTTAGTCTGCGCAGTAACCCACACCGATTCCCCGACCACCGAAGGTTGAATTGATAACGTTTACCGATGTAGGTAAGACATATGACTCTTGGAAAGGAAAGCGTGCAGTCCGGGCGTTGGACGGAGTCACCCTAGACGTATCCGCCGGAGAGGTGATCGGGATTGCCGGACCCAACGGCGCCGGTAAATCCACTCTCATCAATATTCTGCTCGGATATCTGGCGCCCACGCGCGGACAGATATCGATGGACGGGAAGATTCCGGCTCGTTTCGTCGCGGAAAGAGGTGTCGCCTACGTACCCGAGGTCATCACCTTTCCAAGGTTCTGGACGGTGGGCGGAACGCTGCGACGTTTGGCTGCATTGGACGGATTCGTGGGAATCAAGGGACGGGAGCGAGCGGAACAGGTTCTCGAAGTAGCTGGCCTCACCGACCACGTTAGGAAACGTACTAGGCAACTTTCCAAAGGCCTTGCTCGGCGTCTGGTGTTGGCGCAATGCCTGCTGTCCGAGAGCGATCTCGTTGTTTTCGATGAGCCGATTGACGGTCTCGATCCTGTGTGGGTTCAGAAGTTCAGGACCATGGTGTCAGACCTACGGCGACCCGAGCGCGTGATTTTCATAGCATCGCACAATCTCGCTGAGCTGGAACGCGTGACCGATCGCGTGGTGATTTTCGACAAGGGTAAGGTGGTGCGGGTGGGTGGCGGGCGTCACTCCGGTGCATCTCTCAGG
>JACZUR010000102.1 GCA_022573095.1 Gemmatimonadota bacterium
GCTCGGCACCTGGGGGCCTTGTCCCGGATGCGCGGCGGACTTTAACTATGACGATGTGGTGGACATCGTCGATCTCGTTTATCTGCTGGAAAGCTGGGGGTCGTGCCCGTCAGCGGTGCCGGTCGATCTGGAGCTCTTCGACCAGGGCGTCACCGTCGATGTCACCGAGGTTCTCTACCTCCCAGCCGAACTGTTCACCATTTTGGCTGCCTGTTATCACGCGCAACGTGTCGTATCCAACAAGACTCGTGGCTCTAGAGGTCGAGCCGGACCCATCGTTGTTCGATGCCACTGGGTCGGGCGATGATGCGGAGCTTCGCACGATGTTTGTAAACGGTCCCACGAACGGAGCAGTTACTGTCACGTCGAAAGCAAGGGAGTCTCCACTGGCGAGAGTTGCAGCTTCGGGCCAAGTGACGACGCCAGATGAGACGACGCCTCCCCCTGTCACGTCGACGACCGTAACGGCCGCCGGAAGTTCGTCGCTTACCTGCACCGATGACGCGGGTGAGGGTCCAAGGTTTTTCGCGATAACCGTATAGACCAGTTGTGCGCCGGGCTTTACAACCCGATCCGCGCTTACAGTGGTCCTCACGTCAGCCCGCACCGAAACGGTGGTGCTCACGGTAGCACCCTGGGAGCTCCCGTCGTTGTTGCCCGGCGTTGGATCTGGTGTATCGGAGGTGCTCGACGTTCGTAGACTCAGTGTACCCTCGGCGTTCGGAACGAGGCGTATGGTAAATATCGATGTTTCCCCCGAGCCGAGATTTGCGATCCCCGGCCACTGAACCGTACCGCTCCCCTCCGCTCCACCGCCGGAGATTTCTAGAATGGTGGCGCTACCGGTGAGAGCTGTAGAGACAACGACCGCAGTTGCGGCGTTCGGCCCATTGTTGGTTACGGTTACGGTATATGTTAACTCGCCGCCAACCGCACCACTTTCCTGGCCAGAAGTGCCAGACACGACATCAGCTTGCGATGCGGGAGGACCCGTCCCACCGTTGGACCCGCCGCCGCATGACGCCGCAAATATCGAGATACCCACGAATGCCATGCCCCGGATCGGGTTCTTTTGACGGCTCGACAACTTCATGGCTTCCTCCACCGGGACCGGGTCTTAGGTCATTGCCTGACGGCAGGCACCTCGCTCTCCGGTGTG
Source organism: Gemmatimonadota bacterium (assembly GCA_022573095.1). GTDB lineage: Bacteria > Gemmatimonadota > Gemmatimonadetes > Gemmatimonadales > GWC2-71-9 > B16T1B5. The sequence goes on from JACZUR010000102.1 coordinate 1,160, forward strand.
TTACACGCTTTACACGCTGCGGTGTCGCCGATTTGCCGTCAAACGCATGAGGAAGTGATGAGTTGTGAGGAGCAGGGACCGACCGTAGGCCGAGTCAACCAAGACACTCCACCCGGGATTCCCACCAAAAAGAGCGCTCAAGAAACAGGGAAGGGTACGTGCGTTTGGAGAAGGCCGCGGCGATCAACGCTCGGTATGGGGGAAAGTATTGCGAAGGGAGGCGGACCCAACAATTAAGTCGGGAACCGCCTCCCCATCCCTAAGAAAGCAAACAGACTAAGGCTTCAGCTGCTGTTCAAACGATAGATCGTTATTCCCCAAGCTGATGGGTCGTCGGGGGGATCCGCATTCCAGTCACCGAACGAGTGTGATCCGTCCGACTCGTAGTGGAGTAAATACTCCCCTGCCGCTAACGTTATCGTCTCGTTAGCCACTCGGTTCTTTCGGGCTCCACCCGCGCGGTCCGTTTCCCGGTACTCCATCTCCCACACCACTCGGCCAGTGCGTGCGTTCTCGATCCAGCCGTAGTCGTACATCTCACTGCGATCCCCTTCTCCCACCGCGTAGATGCGAACCGTCATCTCAGTGCTGAGTGTGAAACTTGTCCGCTCGCGTTCGTAGTCTCCGACTTCGATCAGTTGTGCGATAATGTTGGGATCTGACTCCCTGCTGTAGGCCGAGACGGCAGCGGACTCGAAATCACCGACGCCCGAAAGCGTGATACCCCAGAGCTCGCCGTCGATCGGCGGCGATGAGTTCCAGTCCCAGTACGAGTGGGAACCGTCGGTGGTGAAATAGACGATGTAGGAACCGGCGTCGAGGTGGATTAGTTCGGTGATCTCACGATTCTTATCGGCTCCACCGGCATGTTCCGTGTCACGATAGTCCATGCGCCAGACCGTCTCCCGCGTTCGCGCGTTCATGATCCAACCGTAGTCGTACATATCTCCGCTAATGCCCTCGCCCAACGCATACACTCGTAGATCCATGTCCTGGGCCAGCGTAAAGCCATGAGAGGCGGTTTCATCGTCTCCCAGGCCCACTAACTCAGCAATCACGTTCTGCCGCGGAACTCTCTCGTAGGTGAACGTGGTAATGTTTTCCCGGTCAGCGATATCCGTCGTACGGACGGTCAGGCCGTAGAACTCGGGATCGTAGGGGGGTGCGGCGTTCCAGTCCCATGCGTCGTGGAAGTCGTCGGTCACGAAGAACGCCGCATAACGACCGGGCTCAAGCATGATGGTCGTGCGATCCTGCCGATTCTTCTCTGCACCACCGGCGTATTCGGTATTCCAGTAATCAAAGCGCCAAACTCGCTCACCGGTGTCGATGTTCGTTATCCATCCATAGTCGTAGGTCGATTCATCTATCACCTCCCCGATCGCGTAGATCTCGACCTCGGTGGCTCTCGCCACGTTGAAGCCGAGTCGCTGCGACTCTTCGTCTTCAAGGCCGATGAACGAGACGACCGCACTCTGGTTGAAGTAGTTCCGCGCGTTTCGCATCTCTTCTTCTCCGAGAGCGTGCCCATCGCCGCTAATCTCGATAGCGAATTCCTCGGAGAGTCCGTCGTCATAGTATCCGCCGGAGCGTGATCGCAAACGGCCAAATACGTTTCCGATGAAGGTGTTGGAGGAATAGGAGGCATAGTGAACTACATACTCTCCGGAGGCAAGATTAACGTCACCGTCGAACACCCGGAGGCCGTCGTCTCCCCTCTCGGTTCGCTCATTGGCCAGTTCCCACACAACGTCCCGGGTGTGTGCATCCAGAATCCACGCATTTCCACGCCAGTAGCCGCGCTCGAAATCGCCCCGATTGCGGCCAAACCGGCCGCGCGAATGCTCATCGGCTCCGGTCGCGCGTATCCGCACCGCACCCGACCCGTTGAGGGAGAAAGCCTCGGTGCGCAGTTCGTGGGGCGATAGACCGTCGATGTGTACCAGAAGAGCCCTCTGGGCGGAGCCGGGGCTTACAGCCAAACCGGCCGAAAAAGCTATTAAAAAGGCCGAAATCCTTGAGAGAGAGTCGAAGCTAGACATCGCAAGCCAATCCTTTTCGAGGGTCCAACGCAGGTACCTATGTAATATGACGATGTGAGGGCGGGAAAGGTTGCACAATTGCTGTAAGCTGTAGGTCTTAAGCGGTAGGCGGTCAGTGGGTCGGAGGGTCGGAGGGTCGGGGGCCGGTGGGCCGGGAATCGGGAATCGGAAAATTTACGGTTCACCATTCCCGTTCCCGTTTCCCTTACCCTGAACGCTGCACGAGAAAAGCTTTAAGCGCTAAGCCCTAAGCGGCAAGCCCCCCACTCCCCACTTACTACTTACTACTCCATCTATAGATTGAGCAGGTGATCGTTCTGTCCGTCCTTCTGCAAGAAACAGCGCAGCAACTCGGCAACGCGTCTCCGCTTGTCTTCCTCACGATGTTCGGTGCCGGATTGGCCACCAGCCTAACACCGTGTGTATATCCGATGATCCCAATAACCGCGGGAATCGTGGCGGGAAACGCCGACGCCTCTGCGAACAGGTGGAGGGCGCTCGTACTTACGCTCACATATGTGTCGGGATTGGCACTGTTGTACGCCACCCTCGGACTTTTGGCGGGAATGACCGGCACGATTTTCGGTACTGTTTCGGCCAACCCATGGGTCAGATTCGCGACCGCAAACATCTTGCTACTGTTGGGACTCTCCATGCTGGACATCCTGCCCACGCCAGTGCCGCACAGACTCATGAAGTGGGCGGCCGGCTTCAGAGGTGGGTCGCTAATTGCGGTTTTCGCACTGGGCGCCGTTTCAGGTATCGTTGCCGCGCCCTGCGGAGCGCCGATATTTGCTGCCGTGCTGACATGGGTAGCCACAACGGGAAGTCCGGTACTGGGATTTCTTTATCTGTTGGTATTTTCAGCCGGCATGACAGCGCTGCTCATTGTCGTTGGAGTCTTTAGCGGCTCCCTCGCGCTGCTACCCAAATCGGGACCTTGGCTGGCGTGGATCAAGAGGGGATCCGGCATCGTTATGTTGGGAGTTGCCGAATATTATCTGATTCTGGTGGGCATGGGCCTATGAAATTGTCGCTGCTCATAATCGTCGCCGCATTCGCCGGAGCCTTGGGACACAGATCCGCGAGTGCGCAGATGATAGTTGAAGTTGGTATTCCCGTGGGCTCAACACCGGGAGCCCTCATCATTGAAGATCTGGATGGGAATCCGGTCGACCTGAGTCAATACCGGGGAAGGCCGTTGCTGGTGGAGTTCTGGGCCACTTGGTGCACAAACTGCCAGGCGCTTCAGCCTCAGATGGAAAGCGCCTACGAAAACTATCACACGCGGATCGAGTTTCTCGCAATCGCAGTAGGCGTCGGCCAATCACAGCGATCAGTCAAACGCCATCTGGTCCGGCATCCGTCAGCATACCGCTACCTTTTTGACCGGCGGGGAACAGCCGTTCGAACGTTTCTGGCACCCACAACCTCGTTCATCGTCGTGATGGATGAAAACGGCGTCGTAACCTACACGGGCGTTGGGCCAGATCAAGATATCGAAGCCGCGGTTAACACCGCTCTGGACTGACGCGGCTGCCTACTCGTCGCGCCAGGGGACCAGCTCTTCGATCGCGGCTCCTAACTCTTCGTATGCTGCAGGATCGATTTCGCGGAACGGTGCTGCAACCCATCGGATGACACCATCCGGATCGATGACGAAGACTGTTCGATTGTCAATCAAACCACCGTCTCTCCGTCTGCGGAACGCACCATACATCTGACCGACTTCGGCACCGAGATCACTCGCGAACAGAAACGGGAAATCTGCTTCGCGGGCCCAGTCGTATTGGATCTCCGGCTCATCGGTAGCAAGTGCTATCAAGACGATATCCCGGCCTCCTCTAAAAAGTTGTGCGTACTGATCACGGTACGCTTCCATCTGGATAGTTCAGCCAGGCGTTCGAGCTTGGTAGTAGAAGGCAAGCACGACCCAATTCCCCCTGAAGTCGCTGAGATGCACCGGATCTGCCAGCACGCCATAACGCGTGGCACCGGTGAGCTGGAAATCGGGAGCCGTCTCGCCCGGTTGCAGCACTCCACCTTCCTGAGCCGACGCGGACACCGCGCTGGTCAACAGCAACACAGCCAACTTCGCCAATACTTCCCGCAAGTTTAGAATCCTCATAATGTCCCCGTCATCATGCCTGGATATAAGATAGAGGGTTGGAAGGTTGGAGGGCTAGAGGGCTAGAGGGCTAGAGGGAGGGCGGTCTGTGGTCGGGAATCGGGAATCGGGAATCGGGAAAATTTGGCGCTTTACCATTCCCGTTTCCCGTTTCCCCTCAGTACCGTTGACGGACCAGTCCCCCAGACACATAGTAACTACCACCTGCGCCCCGGATCTAACACATGCATCCTGTCACACACTTCCTCGCTGGCTGGGCAGTCGGCAACGCCGCCGGTCTAGGCCGCCGCGACAGGGCGATCGTCGCAGTTGCGGGAGCCGCGCCGGACCTCGATGGATTGGGTTGGGTAGTGGAGGCGGTAACATTCAACAGCGACACTCCCCTCCTCTGGTATATCGACTACCATCATGTGCTGGGGCACAACATCGGTTTCTGTCTGCTCTATTGCGCCGCTGCGATGTGGCTCGGCAAGCGCCGGATGCTAGTCGGCGGCGCGGCGTTTCTGAGTTTTCACCTCCACCTGCTGTTCGACCTGGCAGGGTCGCGCGGTGCAGACGGTTACCAATGGCCGATCCCCTATCTGCTACCGTTCTCGGATGCCTGGCAGATTACGTGGTCACACCAATGGCGCCTGGGAGCCTGGCAAAACGATGCATTGGCGGGGGCGCTGGTGCTGCTAACGATCTATCTAGCGTGGCGGCGCGGATATTCTCCGGTGGGAATCGTTTCGCCCGCAGCGGACACAAAGTTTATTGACACGCTGAGAGCGCGATTCGGAAAGCCCGGGGAAAATCGGAAGGCTAGAGGATTGGATGGCAAGAGTTACTGAAACAAAGCTCCCGGGCGCTCCGTAAGAAAAGATCATGCATTCACCATTCCGTTGAGCAAACAGCACGGTTCCGGCTTCACCGAATCGGCCCTAGCTGGGCTATCTGCGCTACTCGTTCATCCGCTGAGAACTACGTTGGCGACAACCGGAGTGATCGTGGGTGTCGGAGCGCTCGTATCGATACTTTCCCTCGGCGATGGTGTCGAGCGATTCGTGCGCGACCAAATCGAATCCACGACCGACCTGCACGTGCTTTCGGTCGCCAGCCGCACCCGTGAATCCGTCGACGGCCTCTCTCTCGCACGGGAGCGAATCATACCGCTCACGCTAGAACACCTCTCCGAAGTTAAAGAAATTGTCGGTGCGCGAGGCACCGTTTCGCTTGCGGACATCCATAACGCACGTGTCAGACTAACCGAGGACGACGTCCCACGGGCGGCGTTGATTTGGGCCGGCACCATCGACACGTCGCTCGTACCGGCGACGACCATCACTTACGGACGTGCACTTTCTAACCGTGACGTAGTCGACTCGATCCATGTCATGATCGTAAGCAACACGTTGGCTCAGGCGCTCAGCCCTGGCGCGCCCGCAAGACTGGTTGGCATGTCGGCGGTGTTAGAGGGGTATCTATATCAGATCGTCGGGGTTTGGCCGGGAAGAGACGCCGCACCGCGGGCGGCCATCCCCATCACATCGGGAAGTCCCGGTCGGTATCCAAATCTCAACATCAGAGCTGGTCGCATCGAAGACCTACCGGCATTGACCGAAGACATCGAGCAATGGCTGGCCTCGAAGTACGGCGACTGGCACACGGATTTCACAGTGCAAACCGGTGGTATGAGACTGGCACAGGCCACCCAAGCGATAGTGGTCTTCAAGATCCTCATGGGATCGGTTGCCGCCGTATCAATCCTCGTTGGTGGGATAGGCATCACCAACATCATGCTCGCTTCTGTGACCGAGCGCACCCGAGAAGTGGGAATCCGAAAAGCTGTGGGCGCAACCCGGCGCAACATACGCTCGCAGTTCATCGCCGAGTCCACAACGGTGGCCGGAGTTGGAAGCGTGCTCGGTCTGGTCCTAGGCTGGAGCGTCGCATCTCTTGCCGCCCGCGTCATGCGTGGCTACACAGACGCGCCCGTGTATGCGTCGTTCAACGTCGGTACGATCGCGATAACCGTCGGCGCCGCCCTTGCGGTCGGCATAGTGTTCGGAACCTATCCTGCGATGCGGGCGGCACGACTGGCCCCGGCTGACGCAATACGGCATGAATAGGCGGGCGCGGTAAGCCCGACCACTCCCTCCTCTCGGCTCCCGTCCCTACCGTCCTTTATTATCATCCCCTACCGTCTCCTACCGTCCTCCACCGTCTTCTTTCCCCGCGCGCCTTAACCAGTCTCACTCCCTACCGTCTTCTTTCCCTCGGTACTCAACTCAACTTACCCACGACCGTCTTCTCTCCCCGCGCATCTAGGGCTTACTTTACCCCCCACCGTCCCCCACCGTCTTGCAGTCAAGGTGCCGTGAACGCCGGCGGGTCGAGCACCACTATACCCGTCCTGAAGTCGGACAGAA
>JACZUR010000103.1 GCA_022573095.1 Gemmatimonadota bacterium
CAGGAACTGTCGTTCCGGTTGTGGAATTCGTTGCAGGCGCCTTGCTCCTGGTCGGACTGTGGACGCGTCCAGCGCTCCTCGCGCTCGGCAGCGTCTTGGTTCTCGTAACATTTGGCCACTTGCTCGCGGACCCGTTGTACGAGTTTCATACACACGTCATTCCTCGGACGGCTCTGCTACTCTTTGTGTTGGTCATGCCAGCCTCGGAGGATCGCATGTCCGTGGATTACTGGCTCACTCGTAGGAAGCCCTAGAGGGCACCGAAGCAGAAGGGCAGGTGAGTGGCACGGTCTCAAAGACATAGATCGCATTCTCCACCATGCTGCACCTACTGAAGCCTTAGGTGGCCAGGGCCACTTGCTGACACCCCGGGCGTGTCCGAGTTAAGTTAGACGCGTGAGCGAGATACCAGATGGCCTCCAGGCCGCCCTTTCCAGCCGTTACGAGCTGCGGCGGATCATCGGCCGCGGCGGAATGGCCACGGTATACCTTGCACGCGACACCAAGCATCGGAGAGACGTAGCCGTAAAGGTCCTGCGCACGGAGCTGGCTGCAACACTCGGAGTTGACAGATTTCTGCAAGAGATCGAGATCGTCGCTCGTCTCACCCACCCCCATATCCTGCCGCTCCATGATTCGGGTGAAGTCGAGGGGATCCTCTACTTCGTGATGCCGTTCGTAGACGGCGAGTCACTCAGGAACCTGCTCAATCGCCAGAAAAGACTCTCGTTAGTTGAGGCGCTGGCTATCGTCAAGAGCGTGGCTGATGCTCTTACATACGCACACCGGAAGGGCGTGGTTCACAGAGATATCAAACCCGAGAACATCCTACTGGCGGAGGGTCACGCGGTCGTGAGCGACTTCGGGATTTCAAAAGCCATAAGTACCGCGGGCGATCGTCTGACGCGCACTGGCTTCCCAATGGGCACCCCGGGATATATGAGTCCGGAGCAAGCCGCGGGTCTAACTGATCTGGATGAAAGGACCGACGTATACAGTCTTGCATGTGTCTTTTACGAGATGATTGTTGGGGACATGCCCGGTTTGTGGCTCACGGACGAAGCGGCACGGATGGGCCGATTCATCGACGCTGCACCCGAGCATAGAGCGAAGCTGGACTTACTCTCTGGTTTCGTGGAAAACTCCATGGTCAGGGCGATGAGCATGAGATCGGCCGATCGTTTCGATACGCCCAACGAGTTTGCTCGCGCCCTACAGCAAGCACCGACCGATCGACGCAAATACCGGGAACCCGAAGTCAAGGAGATCGTCAAGCGTGCGGCCGAGGAGCAAGCTGTGGCACCAACTGGGGACAGCGCGTTGACAGTAGGCGGCATCGAGCAGATAGCTGCCGAGGTTGGGATACCGCCTGAGCGCGTAAGACGAGCTGTCGGCTCGTTGCAGACTGACGCCGGTGGCCCGAAGCGCGGCGGCGTTTTTGGTTTGTCACCGAAGATTGAGTTCCAGCGCGTGATCGACGCCGAGGTTTCGCAAGACGAGTACGCGACGCTGCTGGAAGAGATTCGGGTGACGACGGGGGAGGCTGGGCGTCTAAATGAGACCCTGGGAAAGTCTCTATCGTGGCACTCACGTACTTTTCAGAGCTCTTTCGAGGAGCCGGAACGGCTGATCCAGGTTTCGATCAATCCCAAGGCCGGGCAGACACGAGTCAGCGTAACGGAGGGGGGTGGCCCTCACACGGGGCTGTTGGTGATTGGTTGTATTGTGACCGCCGTCGCACCTGGAGCTGTCCTACTAGCAGCCGGGGATGGCATATTGGCGGGGGTCATCGTCGCCAGCCTCTTCGGCGGCGGCTTCTACTACGCGGCTCGCAAATGGTTTCAGCGGTTCATCAGAAAACGCTACAATGTTCTCTCCGGCTTACTGGACAGGTTGTCGCAGCACATTGTGGATACTTCAGGCCAGGCGGAACGGCGCCTCCTCAAATAGACACTTCCCCTCTAGTGCCCACAGTCGCAGCTCACTCTAGCGACCTCGGCTCCAGCTGCCACAAACGCGGAACCAAAAGATGCGCTTACGAACCAAGATCGGTGGTGCCGTCCTAGCTTCGCTGATCGGCCTACTCGCTGCTATCGTCTATCTCCGCATACCGGCCGGTCTCGATCTCGATGACATCCGTCTCCCGCCGGGCTTCCAGATCGCTATTTACGCTCGAGATGTAGACGGAGCTCGCTCGCTCGCACTCGGCGACAGCGGTACTGTCTTCGTGGGTACGCGGAGCGGCGCAGTCTATGCCGTGCGCGATATCGATGGTGATTTCAGGGCCGATGAGATGTTCCTTCTCGCATCCGATCTCGACATGCCCAACGGTGTGGCGCTGCAAAACGGCGCGCTCTACGTGGCGGAGATCCACCGCATCATACGGTTCGATGATATAGAGGAACGGTTGGCCGACCCTCCAACGCCCGTTGTGGTAAGAGACGATTTCCCTACTGATTGGTGGCACGGGTGGCGGTATATCGGGTTCGCACCCGATGGGAAACTCTACATGTCGGTTGGTGTTCCCTGTAACGTTTGCCGGCCTGACGACGAGCATCTTGGCACGATCATGAGGATGAATCCCGACGGAAGTGAGCTGGAGATCTTTGCGCGCGGCGTGCGCAACTCTGTGGGATTCGCCTGGCATCCGGAAACGGGGCATCTGTGGTTTACAGACAATGGGAGAGACTGGATGGGCAACAATGAACCTCCCGACGAATTGAACCACGCTCCCGTACCGGGTCTTCACTTTGGTTTTCCTCATTGCCACGGTGCTTCCACTCCCGACCCCGAGTTCGGAGCAGACCGCGCTTGCGAAGAATTCACTCGCCCGGTTCAGGCTCTAGATCCCCACGTTGCGTCTCTCGGGATGAGGTTTTATACGGGGGGCTCGTTTCCCGCCGAATACGAAGGACAGATTTTCATAGCCGAGCACGGCTCGTGGAATAGAATGCCGCCGATAGGCTACCGCATTACCCGTGTGCGTCTCGAGGGAGGGGCGGCGGTCGAGTACCAAGTTTTTGCGGACGGTTGGCTAAGGGCCGGCCGCGCTTCCGGCAGACCGGTCGATGTACTGTTCCTACCTGATGGTTCAATGCTCGTGTCAGACGATCAGGCGGGGCTTATTTACCGCATCACTTATGCTGACTGAGCATCGGGTATGTGCCACTTGCAAAATGAGGACGGCTACTGCTTCTGTTCGTCCGACAGCCGTCCCGGCTCACGCTGATCTTGACTGTCCTTGGTTCGTGAAGTAAAGTACTTTGTGATACAAAGTACTGTTTTCCTATGTGACGAGGAGGTGAGATGATGAATGTCGGAAGGTTATCTGATAGATCTAGCGCGGCCGTCGGGCTCGTGCTTCTGCTCCCGGCGCTGATGTTCGTTACGTCGAACATTCTCAAGTACGAGTTGGGCATGCCTTTCCTGTACGAGCATCTCGGTTTTTTCTCGAACGTTCAATCTTCGACTATCTATGATTTCCTGTCGCCGTTACTCTTTCTCGGCGGTACAGCCGGCGCTCTGGCGCTTAACTTGCTATCGACAACCCAGATCAGCCTAGCACGGGAGGTGGACTCCGTCGTGGGTGTGGTGAGATTCCGCCCGAAACCATTTAATGTTTCGATCATCGTGAGCACCGTACTGGTTCTTGGCATGTTAGTCCTTTACCTGATCGTCGAAAACGCGCAGCACCTAGCGTAATTGACGGGACCGCTGCTGCCGCGTACTACCTCGGCTCCGTTGCCGCTTTTCTCTGGTCTGTCGACCTTAGCTCGATCTGGCCGCCCGGCGTCCCGCCGATTACAATTGTCCGTTACCCCGAATTCTATATCTCTCTTGTCCACAGGTCTGATCATGGCAGAAAAAACGCCTCAGAACTACGAAAACCATCGTCGTTTCATACCTGGATACCATTTGGTCACTTTTGGGATCCTGGCTCTTTATTTTTTCTGGACGTTGTACCAGCTGGTTAGGGGATTCTCCGTTGCCACGACAGTCGCAGCCCTGGTGGCAGGTGCGCTCGTGAGTGTCGCGCTTTACGTGAGGATCTTTGTGGCGGCCGTGCAGGATCGAGTGATTCGCCTAGAGGAGCGACTCCGCCTGAGCGCGCTAGTGCCGGAAGATCTTCGGGATCGGATTGACGACCTGACTACTGCGCAGTACGTCGGTTTGCGTTTCGCTTCCGACGGCGAGGCCGCCGAACTGGTACGCAGGGTCATAGACGAGGGTATTGACGATCGCGACGAGATCAAGAAGCTGGTCGTCAACTGGCGACCTGACTACCACCGGGTGTAACCGAATTCGGGTGCGGGTGAGGGCCCCCTCGGGCCCCCACCCGCGTATCACCTAGATCCCTTAGGGTTTGTTGAACCGGTCGTTAAGGTACCTGGCGACCGTCTCCCGTGCGCCCAGGCCGACCGCGAGTGCGGCGGCAAGGGCCGCAGCGCCGAATAGGACGAGGAACCCGTTCGCCACAATGTCCTCACCGATGCGTAGTTGATCGAGCGCGATGGCGAATGCAAAGATGATCAGAGCATAACGTGCAAGTGCGGCTACAAATCCCGCTTCCGCGATACCGGCGTTAGCCGCCGCGGTTCTCACTAGCGCTGCAACGAAACTCGCGGCGTACATTCCCACCGTAATCACGATGACCGCCACGATGATGTTGGGGATGTAGAGTAGGATTCTAGTAAGTAGCTCGGAAGCGCCTTCCAGCCCAAGAGTATTGACGGCGGTTACCAGCACCAACAGCATGACCAACCAGTATACCAACACGCCCAGCAAATCCGTCGCGGATCGGGTTGCACCCCCTTTCTCGAGGAAGCCGTCGATTCCAGCCTTCTTTGCGAACACCGGAAAGCGGACCAGCTTCAACCCGCGGGAGACCGTAGCCTTGGCGATCTTGGCGACTATCCATCCGACCAGCAGGATTACTAGCGCCCAGAAAATGTTGGGTAGAGCGTCTGTGATACCTCCCAAAAACGAGTCGAATGAGTCTCTGATGATCTGTGGAATCTCCATCGTGTTTTTCCTCCGATACGGAATGCCCAAGTATATCCCTGCACGAAGTTGGCCTGCGGTCCCAGAAGTGGCAAGGTTGTAAGAATCCTGAGGCTCCAACGCGTCGGGGAGGTGTAGTCTCTAATTGACGGGCTGGATTCCGAAAGCTACTCTAGAGCCTAAGTGGCTTACCATCTGAAAACGATCTTATGACGATTACAAGCACCCTGCGCTCGGTGTCCATATTCTCGCGCCTGCGCGACGAAGACATGGAACGTCTGGCTGCCGGAGTGCGCTCGCGCACGTACCCAAAGAAGAGCGTAATTCTCTTTCAGGATGATCCGGGTGACGCGCTTTACCTGATCGCTTCAGGCCGGGTCAAGGTCGTGCTAACGGCTGAGGACGGCCGGGAGGTGATTCTTTCGACGAGAGAGAAAGGGGATATGTTCGGCGAGATGTCGCTGATCGATGGCGAGCCGCGCTCGGCGCACGTGATCGCGATGGAGAATTCCGAGCTTCTCATTCTTCATAGAGACCACTTCCAACGTTGCGTCGATGAAATGCCAGGGATTGCACTGGGCGTGTTGCGATCCATGTGTGCCCGTCTTCGAGACGCGGACAGCCTCATCGGTGGCCTGGTTCTGCTTGACGTGCCCGGCAGGCTCGCACAGCTCATTCTTCGGATGGTTGATAAGGATGACCAAAGCCTGAGTTTGGTGGACCTGACCCACCAGACGATGGCCCAGATGGTGGGCTCGACCCGGGAAACGGTCTCACGCACCATTCGTAACTTTGTACGTGAGGGTTGGATAGAGAGCGCTCGCAAGCGTGTCATCATCAAGAACCGGGAGGCGCTGGAGGCGCTGGTTGATTACAATCCAGCTTCCGCACCGAAGAAGGCAGCTGCCGCACCCCCCGAGTACAGCCGTCGCAGTAGCGACTGATAACCTTCCGTTCTTTGGGATTCGGCCCGTGACTGGGGGGACTTTCAGGGCACAATTAAGGTCGTCTGAAGCGAGTTGACGGACGGCGACTGGGGTGTACATTTGCGATTGGGTGCCCGATCGCGCCTTAACCGCGTGGACTCTCGCTGAACTAACCACGCCGTGTGTAAGACCGAACGGGCACCTACGCGTTTAATCCCAGCCGGGGCACCGTACCGGATGACCCAACCCAAGGAATACTTTTTCCAGAACAGATTGACAGCCGCGATGGTATGACTTTAGCAGTGCTCTCATGGCGGCTCGCGAGCTAGCAAATGTTCTGGATCAAACTGATTCGAAGCCTCATCAAGACTCTGAACTCGGATGGTACTCCGGGGCAGGTTGCTACTGGCATAGCCATCGGTACAGTTTTTGGACTTACTCCGCTCCTGAGTCTGCACAACCTGATTATTCTGTGCCTTGTGGTACTCCTCAACATCTCCATTCCCGCGGTAATGTTGGGTTTTATGGCGTCGGTGCCGGCCGGTTTCCTACTGGACCCGGCGTTTGACCAACTAGGCTCGAAGTTACTCCTCGGTGTACCGCCGCTGACAGGGCTGTGGACTGCTGTTTCGAATTCTCCCGGCATCGCGCTTGCGAATCTCAATAACACGGTGGTTCTGGGGAGTCTCGTATCGTGGCTGGTCCTTTCGATCCCCCTCTTTTTTGTCGCCAGATGGGCGGTAGCTAAATATCGCGCGACAATCTATGAGCGCGTCCGCCGAACCAAGATCGCGCGAGCGCTCTTCGGATCGAAGATCTACGACCTCTACAAGATGTTTCGGCCCGGGTGACAGTGCGCACGAAGCTCTTTCGCTGGAAGGCGATCGTACCGCTGTCGATACTGTTGGGTCTGCTAACGGCAGCGTGGGTGTTGTACCTGGATATCGCAATCGAGAAAAGCATAGAGCGTATTGGAACTACTCTCGTAGGCGCCAGAGTGGATCTCGAGTCGGCCCACGTCAGGCTTGCCCAGGGAGCCGTGGAGCTCCGCGGTCTGGCTGTTACAAATCCAAGCAGCCCACTTACGAATCTTTTCGAGGTGGAACAGATCGTGGCTAACATCGCCATGCTACCCTTACTGGAGCGAAAGATTGTTGTGGAGACGCTTGCGGTGCGTGGAGTGAGATTCGGTACCGCAAGAGAGACGTCAGGTGCAATCCAGCAGTCGGGAGAGTCGGGGCTAATTGGACGGCAGGTTTCGGACTGGGCTGATGGCGTACAAGTCCCGCCGTTTTCGCTTTCAGCTCTTGGGTCCGTGCAAAATTTAACACAGATCGACCCGGGCGAACTTTCCAGTGTCGCGGCCGCGCGGGGCATTCGTTCGACTGTGGACTCGATGCGAGAGCGATGGGGCCGGCAGCTTGCCACGCTAAATCCGGGACCCAGAATAGATTCGGCACGGGCACTTTTGGAGCGACTCGAAGGCGTAAATCTGCTACGCTTGGGAGTTACCGGACTGGCGGGAGCGGCCAACTCGTTGCGATTGAACATATCCGGCATCAATGAGACCGTGAACGGTGTGTCGCAATTGGAGAGGGCCGTCACTGGTGGAGTCTCCGGCCTACGCGACCGGCTCGCACAGCTCGATCGGTTGCGCCGCGACGACCTGAGCTATGCAATGAACCTGCTCAATCTTCCTTCGCTCGATGCACCTGATCTATCGCCCACTGTCTTCAATCGGGCGATCGCGAGGCGCATGCAACCGATTCTGTACTGGAT
>JACZUR010000104.1 GCA_022573095.1 Gemmatimonadota bacterium
GTAGTAGTAATTCTCCTCAAAATCCACACTGACAGTCCTAAATGTCTTCGGCTCTGCCGCCCAGATGTTTAGCCAAGAACTCCTCGGCGGCCGCGTAGAACTTCAGCCGGTTTTTAGGTTTTGCAAACCCGTGCCCCTCATCGGGGAACAACATGTAGCGGTGATCTATTCCCTTCTCTTTCATCGCCTCCACGATCTGCTCCGACTCGGCCTGTTTGACGCGAGGGTCGTTGGCGCCCTGCGCGATCAATATCGGAATCTTGATCTTGTCTACGTGAAACAAGGGTGAACGCGACTTCAAGAACTCCTCATCGGTCTCGGGATTGCCGAGTCGCTTGTGCAACACCGAGAGGTAAGTAGACCAATAAGGTGGAATCGTTTCGATGAAGGTGAGCAAGTTGCTGGGTCCGACGATGTCGACTGCGCACTTGAACAGATCGGGTGTAAACGTCGCACCCACAAGTGCGGCATAACCGCCGTACGATCCGCCATAGATTGCTAGACGCTCCGGATCCGCAATGCCCTCCTGGACCGCCCAGTTGACCGCGTCCACCAGATCGTCATGCATCTTCCCGCCCCACTCGCGGTCGCCGGCGTTCACGAAATCTTTGCCGAACCCGATCGACCCGCGGTAGTTGATCTGTAAACACGCGTAACCGCGATTGGCCAGCCACTGCGCTTCGGGATCGTAGCCCCAGGTGTCACGCGCCCACGGGCCGCCATGAACGTTTAACACCAGCGGCAAGTTTTCACGCCCCACACCGAGGGGCAGGGTGAGGTAGCCGTGTAACGTCAGCCCGTCCCGCGACTCGATTCTGATCGGTTCCATAGGAGCCAGATCGTACTCGGCGAGTTCGGGACGGTTATAGAAGAGAAGAGACCCCTTTTTCGTTTTCCTGTCGTACGCGTAGTATGCGGCGGGTCCGTCGTCCTGCGTGAAACCAACCAACCATACCTGATCGTCGTCCGTGCGGTCGTAGATCACAAAGTCGCCCGGGTTGAGTTCGCGAATCTTCGCAACGTCATCGGCAATCGAGTCGTCGATAACCGTCCAATCGAGCCGGGCACGCGAAAAACCCGCCATCTCAATCTCGTAACTGTCCGGATTCACCATCACGTTGCCCACGTCGAACGTGTCGTCCTCAGCGATCACATCTTGTTCACCTGACTCGATCTGAAGTTTTACGAGACGCGCTGCGTTGGATTCACGCGAGTCCGTCAGGAAGACATGAGTACCTGCTTTGTCGAATCCAAGCGGCGAGCTGTTCATGTTCTCTTCAGCGCTCCATGTGAGGAGCTGATGCCACTCGTCATCGGCATCGTCCCGTATCATGAAGTCGAATCCGCCGTCGGGCAGGGCGGCCAGCGCACCCCTTACTACGAAGTTGGAGTCTGACACCCACCCAACCACGTTGCCGGGATTCTTGGCGATCTGCACCAGTTCTCCAGAACGCAGGTCGAGTCGGTAGATATCGTGCAATTTTTCGTCGTCCTTGTTAAGACCGACGAGTATATGATTGGGAAAATGTTTCGTGTGGTCGACTATGTGTACCTGAACTTTTTCGAACGGAGTGAGATTCCGCTGTTCACCCGTCTCGAGATTCACCATGTAGAGAAGCCAGTTCTCATCTCCACCTTTGTCCTGAAGGTAGAGAATCGACTTGCTGTCGCGCGACCAGAGGTATAGTCGCACCCCGCGATCCTTGTCGTCCGTAACCGGTCTAAATTCGTCTCCGCTGGCTTCTCCCACCCACACGTTGAGAACGCCGTCTAGGGGTGCGAGGTAAGCAAGACTCTTGCCGTCAGGTGAAAGCTGTGGGCTCGCCTTGTCGGGATTGCCGAACAGAACCTCACGGGGGATGAGTCTTGGCAGCGCATCTGGTTCCGTCACGCGGTCTCTCCCGCCGGCGGGACGCCGGACCATTTATCCACGATCGTTGCCGCCGCCAGGTGGCCGGTGACGTTGGTCGCGGTTCTGGCCATGTCGGGGATCCTGTCGATACCAAACAGCAACGCTATCCCGTCCAGCGGTATCCCGGCGGCGCTAAGCGCGGGAGCCAGGGTGACCAGGCTCGCCGAGGGGACGCCCGCTACGGTGAGTGAAACTAGAAACGTTGCCAGGATAATTCCTCCCATCGCCCCCGCCGAGATCGGTACTTCGTAGAGATAGGCGAGGAAGATAACGGCTGCGCCCTGAAACAACGCGCTGCCCGCCCGATTGATCGACGCCCCCAGGGCGAGGACGAAACTCGAAATCAATTTGGAAAGCTTTAGTTCCTTGTCCGCCACCTCGAGCATCGCCGGCAGTGTCGCCGAAGAACTCAGTACGGAGCACGCTATCGCTACAGGGCCAACGCATGCCTTCAGAAAGAATCCCGGTTTCACCCTCCCGAGCAGGGCGACAGCCGGCAGATAAACCACTGCGGCGAAGATGAGGAGAGCGACGATCACTGCCAGGATGAACACTGCCAGGCTCTGAATGAGAGCCATTCCCGTGCGAGCAGTGAATGGGGCGGCGAGAGCGAAGACGCCGACGGGAGCCACCAGCAGTATCCAGTGCACGAGTTTGATTAAGGCTGCTGCAAGCGAATCCGAGATTGAAATGAGACGAGTTCTGTCTGACTCCGGCAGGGAGGCGGTCGCCGCGCCCAAAAGCGCGACGAAGATGATCACCGGTAGCAGAGCTCCTTCGGCTGCCGCGCCAATCGGGTTTTCCGGGATCAGACCCAATAGGAAAGTGATCGGACTCTGTATGCCTTCTGTAGCGCCGGACCCTGCCACTTGAACTGCGGGGAGCAAATCCTCGAACCGCAGACTTGCCGGATCCGATGCCAGCGGCAGTGCAAGCCACATCGTAACCATTCCGATTGCGATGGCCACGAAGCTCGTAACCCAGAAGAAGAGCAGTGATAACCCACCCATCTTGCCAAGTTTCTTCAGATTGCCAAGTCCCGCGACGCCACTGAACAGCGTAGTTGCGACCAGGGGAAGCACGACCATTTTGATCAGACTCATGAACGCTCCCCCAAGGGGAGCGATTGCGGTTGCTGCGTTGATCCACGCAGGTATACCGCTCAGCGAGGCACCCAGACCGAAAAGGAGTCCGGCCGCCAGGCCGGTCAGAATGGCGACATGAATGTTCATAGGCTAATTTGCGGGCTGCTTATCCGAAGGAGAATAAGTTGTGGAACACGCACAAACTACAACGCCCCACTGGGCTCTGATTCTCGGCGCTTCGAGCGGGTTCGGCGAAGCATGTGCCCGGGAGCTTGCGAAGGCGGGATACGATATCGCCGGCGTGCACCTGGATAGGAAGGCCGGTCTGGCGCACGTGGCGGAAATCACCGAGGCGATCGAAGCCGAAGGGCGTCGCGCGATGTTCTTCAACGTCAATGCGGCGGATGAAGAAAAGCGAAAAAATGTTATCAAGAGTCTATCGCAAGACACCGAGTCAAATGGTGGAACGGTTGCCGTGCTGATGCATTCGCTCGCCTTCGGTACGCTGCGCCCGTACATCGGAGATAAGGTGCTGACTAAAGCCAACATCGAGATGACGGTAGATGTGATGGCTCACAGTCTTGTGTATTGGGCTCAAGATATTGTTGCTGCCGGCTTGATGGGTAACGGCGGCAGAATATTTTCAATGACTTCCTCTGGGTCGACAAGAGTAATTCTCTCCTATGGGGCGGTGTCTGCCGCCAAGTGCGCGCTTGAATCACATACGCGGCAATTGGCGCGGGAACTCGCCGGTCACGGCATAACCGTCAATGCTCTTAGGGGAGGAGTCACCAAAACGCCTGCCTCCGAGAAGATTCCTGGGAGTGATGAGTTGTTCGCACAGGCTGAGAAGCGAAACCCTCATGGCAGGCTTACTACTACCGCCGACCTCTCGAAGGCACTCGTGGCACTCTGCGATCCCGGTACCGACTGGATAACCGGAAACGTGATCAATGTCGACGGTGGTGAGGAGATATCCGGCTGACGAGTCCGGATGATGGTCAGCCCCCTTCTCTTATCTGCGCTAACTCTTTCTCGAAGGCTTCCAGTTGTTGGCTAATTTTGTCGACGCCGGGTTCTTCTTTGGCTGCGACTCCGTTCTCAATGAGGAGCGTCTGCACCAGTGCGTCGGTATATCCTACGACCACGCGCGTAATACCTTTATCGACGAATCGGTTCAGTCGTATGATCGTTGCCATTGACTGCCTGGAAGGGAGCGCAGCGAGCACTGCCGAGAGGTTTCTTATCAGCAACTCCCTCAGATGCTGGAGTTCGTCGACGACCTCTCCGGCGGCGAGCCCTCTCTTCGCTGCGGCGACGCCATGGAACTCACAGGCTTCGAGCCATAACTCCGCTACCTGACGGCGCAACGGCCCGGCGGTTTCGACCAATATGTCTACCAAGAGTCCGAGTTCTCGTTCGATATCGGGACGTTTTGAGCGGGGGTCGTTGTTGATTCGGCTGGTGACCCAATTCGATCAGAGGCGAATTAGCTCTGGTTTCTGAGCTTTCATCTCTCGGGCCACCGCGCTGAGGGCGGGCGCCGAGGGCCGCATGGCTAGACCCATGACGTGAGCCTGTGCATTTTCATGGAGAGGTGAAAATACCCGATGGTACGGGGGACGTCAAAAAACACAGATGGCGACCGCAAAAAAGAGGGCGTTTGAACTAAGGGGAGCCGACGGCGGGCCGCTGAGGGGTGACGTTCGAGCGGCCGGTGGCGGGAGCGGAGCCCCTGCCGTGGTCATCTGCCATGGCTTCAAAGGCTTCAAAGACTGGGGGTTCTTCCCGCATCTGGCAGATCGCATCGCCAAGGCCGGGATAACCGCAATTTCTTTCAATTTTTCAGGAAGTGGAGTGGGCGAAGACGGCGAAACCTTCTCAGAGCCGGAACGATTTGCAAAGAACACGTACACGCGTGAACTGAAAGACCTGGAGTCGGTAACGGCCGCACTTGCCGCGGGTGCCCTTGTCGATGGTTTGGCGGTCCCGACGAAGGTTGGTCTGTTCGGCCACAGCCGAGGGGCTGCGGCCGCGTTAATTCACGCGAGCGAGAACGACTCGATGTGCTCGCTTGTGACCTGGGCCGCGATAGGATCTGTCGGACGCTGGTCGCGGGAGAACGTCGAGCGGTGGCGCGCGGAGGGGAAGTTGGACATCGTGAACTCTCGCACCGGTGACGTTCTTCCCCTCCTTACCGACACGCTCGATGACATAGAACAGAATCGCGAGCGGCTCGATCTCAGGAAAGCGGCGAGCCGGCTCCGCATCAAGTGGACGATCATACATGCCGATGACGATGTGGATGTATCAGTGGCTGACGCAGAAAAACTGTACGACGCGACTCGTAAAGAAGATACGGAGTTGCTGGTGATACCGGGGGGAGGCCACACCCTCGGAGCGAAACACCCATGGATCGGTATGACGCCTCAACTCAGCGTTGCGATGGATGCAACCGTAAATCGGTTTACGAACGATCTGTTTTGACGGAAAGTACTGCTGCAGACGCGGCGGTTAGTTACAGGCCGGCGTTGTAAAGGTCGTCCATGTCGTAGCTAGTAGCCGGAGAATCAGCGGGTTGCGGCTCCACCCGAAGGCTGCGCAATATGATTCCCGCCGCGGCAAATGTGGCTACGGTAACGAGGCTGAGCGCCAACTTGTTGATCCCGAACCTCCTGGCTTCCTTTGACTTGTCCTGCAATTCCTTACTCTGTCCCATCGAACGTCACACCCCAAACAACGGTTGAAACAAAAGAAATGTTTCAAAATGAAATGCTGCCGACAACACTAGAAGAACTCCACCAACGGATGGAAGGTCACACGCCCCTTCGCGTGAACGAGGCCGGTGTGGCGGAAGCAGCCGTGAGCGTCTTGCTGTCGCCGAATGGATCCGGTGATCTCGAGTTACTGCTGCTAAAGCGAGCCGAAAGACGAGACGATCCGTGGTCGGGCCAGATATCGCTTCCCGGAGGGCGGCGCGACACCGAAGATGAGGATCTACTTGCCACGGCGATCCGGGAAACACGGGAAGAGACGGGAGTAGTCGTGACACGTGATGCGCTGGTCGGTGAACTGGACGACGTTTATCCGCGTAGTGAGTTGCTGCCGTCGCTCTTCGCGCGTCCCTTTGTTTTCTTTCACCCGCTGCGAGCAAGACCGACCCTGGGTCCGGAGGCTGATCTGGCGCTTTGGGTCACTACTTCCGAGCTGCGCGCCTCGGAGCGGCGAGATACGGTAAACGCTGGCGGTACACTGCGGACAGTTACCGGGTATCGCATAGGTCCCCACTTTCTGTGGGGCCTCACCGAGCGCGTGCTCACCCCGCTGTTGGATCTCATCGGAGCCTGAATCCCAGCTCACTCAACCGACCCCAGAATTTGGTTGACATCATTCGAATATTAGGCTACTATAATTTCTAGTTGCGTAATCACTCAATTTTGGACGATATTGCCATGTCAGCTGCACCTGAAAGGGCCGGATTGAGCCGGTCCGCTGAGGACTATCTCAAAGTCATATATGAACTTAAGGCGAAGGGAGTCCCGGCCCATACCAGCACCTTAGCTGCCGAACTGTCGGTGGCGCCGCCCTCGGTTAGCGGGATGATCAAACGGCTTTCTGAGAGCGGTTTGCTGGAACACGCCCCCTATCACGGAGTCGAGCTCACTTCAACCGGCCGCCACGCCGCGCTGGGAGTCTTGCGGCGCCACCGCGTACTCGAGGCCTACCTCACGAGCAAGCTGGGTTATTCCTGGGACACTGTTCACGAGGAGGCGGAGCGGTTGGAGCATGCCGTCTCCGATGTGCTCATCGAGCGTATGGCGTTGGCTCTGAACAATCCGCGATTCGACCCGCACGGTGCACCTATACCAACCGAAGCCGGAGATATGGAAGAGCCGGAGTCGATGCCACTTACTGAAGTTCCGGTTGGTTCGGTGGCGCTGTTCAGCATGGTCGGTGATCGTGAACCGGAGAGACTGCGCTTCATCGAATCGTTAGGCTTGAGGCCGGGCGTGAGCTTTAGGGTTGTGGCGAAACAACCCTTCCGCGGCCCGGTCACGATTCGGATTCCAGGTACCGCGGGCTCCAGCGACGAAGTAATCGGCCATGAACTTGCCGAGGGCCTGAGCTGCACCGTTGTCGAGGAGTTGGACCATGCGTAGGCCGGGTCGTCTTACGAGACGTGACTTGCTCAAGAGGGGTGCTGTCGGCGTCGCTGGGTTGGCGGCGGGCAGCAAGGCCGTTGCCGCAGCCGAAAAAGCAACTGCGCCGGGGCCTCACGACCCTGGCTCGACCGGGACGGTCGGAAGCGTGTCTAACGGCCCCATCGATCCCCTCATCTTCCTCGAGTCTTTCGATTACGGAGAGGTGTCGCGCAGGTTCGACGGTAAGACCGTGCGGGAGTACGAGATCCACACGGTGGACAGGGAAATCGAGATTGCTCCGGGCGTATTCTATCCGGCCTGGACATTCAACGGCCAGGTCCCGGGGCCCACGCTCAGGGCCACCGAGGGCGATCTAGTGCGAGTCAACTTCCGCAACCTGGGGAATCACCCTCATACGATCCATTTTCACGGAAACCATCCTGCGAACATGGACGGAGTCTTTGAACTGGTAGAGCCGGGCCAATCCTTTCTGTACGAGTTCGAGGCGAGTCCGTTCGGTGTTCACCTCTATCACTGCCACGTGATGCCGTTGAAGAAACACAT
>JACZUR010000105.1 GCA_022573095.1 Gemmatimonadota bacterium
CCCGCACTCACTTCGATGATCTCGGTAAGATCTTGAAAGCCGCGGATCGTGTCGCCGTTCGCCCCGACGATGAGATCCCCCTCCTGGATCCCGGCCGCGGCAGCCGGTGTGCCCGGAAAGACAGTACCAACGAGCGCAGCCGGAGCACGTACCAGCGCCCGGAATAGGGCTACGCGCGCCTCCGTGTCGATGCCGGGAATCGGAACTTCGACAGGTTCAACTCCCCCCGAAAACTCGAAAAACAAACCCTCGCCCGTCGTTCCTGCGATCGACTCCAGCACGTCATTCCACGACGTTATCGTGTCTCCGTTGATTCGCACTATGTCGGTTCCGAAGGCAATTCCCGATAAACCACTCGCCGCCTCTGGTAGAACGCTGTCATCCACTTCGGCGATCGTGACCGTGGGATCTACCTGACGCCCGTAAACTCCCGCTACGAACGAATACGCGCCCCACGCGAATAATGCGTTCATGATCACACCCGCGGAGATCACCACTATCCGAGCCGCCACTGATTTGTTCTCGAACAGCTTGTCGGGCGGAAAATAGACATCGGAAACTCCTTCGACCGATTCCAGCGACTCCGCCTCTTCTTTCGTGGCCATCTTGACGTATCCGCCGAGCGGAATCCATGACACCACATACTCTGTCTCGCCATACTTGAACTTGAGAGGAGTAGCCGGACCGAACCCGATCGAAAACTTCGGCGTTCCAATCCCAACCGCCTTTGCCGCGAGGAAGTGTCCCAACTCGTGCACGAAGATCAATACTCCAAGGACTACT
Source organism: Gemmatimonadota bacterium (assembly GCA_022573095.1). GTDB lineage: Bacteria > Gemmatimonadota > Gemmatimonadetes > Gemmatimonadales > GWC2-71-9 > B16T1B5. Next base: position 784 of record JACZUR010000105.1, read on the forward strand.
AGCGCCGCAAGAATGGTCAGGAGCATGATCTCTCAGCCTCAACCCTGGCCCAGCGATCCGCTTCTAAAACCGATTCAATCGAGTCAGCCGGACGAACTTCGTGGCTGGACAATGTTACGTCTATCACTTCAGATATTTTCCCAAACGTAATCTTACCATTCAAGAATCGGTGAACCGCCACCTCGTTTGCTGCATTGAACACCGCCGTCGCGGTTCCACCCATGCGTCCGGCTCTCACCCCATGCGAAAACGTTGGAAACGCATCCCGCCTTAACGGTTCAAAAGTCAGATCCCCTGCTGCTACTGGGTCGAACCTTCTTACGCCGGAATCGTCGATTCGTTCAGGATAGGTGAGTGCGTAAAGAATGGGAAGTTCCATGTCGGGGAATCCAAGCTGGCTCAGTATCGAGCCGTCGACGAACTCGGTGAAGGCGTGTACAATGGACTGCGGATGCACGACCACCTGAATATCGTCGTAAGACAGACCAAACAGGAAGTGGGCCTCGATGACCTCCAGCGCCTTATTGGCGAGGGTCGCGCTATCGATCGTAATCTTGGGACCCATCTTCCACGTCGGATGGGCTAGAGCCTGGTCCACCGTAGCATTCTTGACCTTTTCGAGAGGCCAGTTGCGGAAGGGACCGCCCGAGGCGGTGAGTATCAGCCGCGATAGGCTGTTAGACGTCTGTCCAGCAAGACATTGTAGCACGCCGCTGTGTTCCGAATCGATCGGCACGAGTTCACCACCGCCGTCCTTCGCTGCCCGCATAACCACGTCGCCCGCCATGACCAGAGATTCCTTGTTGGCCAGAGCAACTCTCTTGCCTTCACTCAAAGCGGCTATAGTTGCCTCGAGCCCCGCCGCTCCCACTATTGCGTTCACCACTATTCCAACATCCGGATGGGTAGCCGCCTCCACCAAACACTCCCTGCCGTGTAGCCATTTCTGACGCTGTGCGAATCCGCTTGCTCTCGAGTTACCTGAGCGACTTACAAGTCCGACCAAACGGGCGCCCGTTTCGCGAGCCTGTACTTCCAGCTCATCAGCAGACTCGAACGCCGTCAGAGCTACCGTGTGAAAGCGATCACTCTGCCGTTCGAGTACGCGCAGCGTACTCCTTCCTATCGACCCGGTCGAACCGAGTATCGCTATACCGACACTCATAGGATACCGAACATCTTGAACACTACTGCCGTCGACGGCAGGACCCAATAAAGAGAGTCCAGTCTGTCGAGAACGCCTCCGTGGCCGGGGAAGACTCCGCCGGAATCCTTGAGGCCGGCTTCGCGTTTGAACAAAGATTCTACGAGATCACCCAATTGGCCCAGGATACCCACCACGAGTCCAATTGAGACCAGCAACCAGAACGGAAGTTCGACTCCCAACGGTATCAGTACGAATTCGCCGTAGAGAGGCGCCAGCACCACAGCTACGAGAGCGCCGCTAGCAGCGCCAGCCCAGGTCTTATTGGGACTGACAACCGGCGCCAACTTCTTGCCTCCGATCAACGACCCTCCCGCCATTGCCACAGTATCACAGATCCACGTCAATATCAGAGGCAAAAACACGACGAACAGAGCTGCCAGGTCTGACGGAACCGCCGGACCGTGGCGCAGTATCACGATCGCCGAGGGTAGCAGGCCGGCGTAAACGCATCCCCACATTGTAACCGATACTGCCGCCAGCGGGTTGTCCTCGGGTCCCCTGGTCGCCAGCACGCTCAGGGAAACGGCCATCACCCAAACGGGAGCGAGTACCGCGAGCCAGACCGGATCCAAGGCTCCGGAGACTATGGCGTAGACAACCAACGGAAAGAGCGCTGCTGTCGCGACGCCTTGATATTTGAGCGCGCTATTGCCCCGGGCGTCCGCGAGACCGTAGAACTCTGCCGCGCCGATAGCGGCGAGTAAAGAGATCGTCGCGGAGAGAATCCATCCACCGGCAAAAATTAGGTACGCCACCAACGGTATAGCAATCGCGGCAACAACGAGCCGTCGCGCCAGATTCTCTGGCATCACGTGGGGACTCTGCCATATCGCCGCTCGCGCCGCTGGAAATCAGCAATTGCTTCGAAAAGGTCTGTGCGCGTAAAGTCAGGCCACAGCACGGGAGTCACGTAGATCTCGGTGTAGGCCAGCTGCCATAGTAGAAAGTTGGATATTCTCTGCTCACCCGAGGTGCGTATCAGTAGATCTGGGTCGGGCCATCGGGCAGTATACAACCGGTTCTCTACCGCCGCCTCATCGATGTCCTCAGGTCTCAACACTCCATCGGCAACTTCTTGAGCGAGCAACTTGGCCGCCCGCGCCAATTCGAATCTTGAAGAATAGGAGATGCAGAGATTGAGGTTAAGATTGCTGCCGCCTGCGGTTTCCCTCACCAGCTTGTCCACGGCTGCGCGGGACTTCGGGCCCAGCCGGTCGAGGTCACCGAGCGCACTTACTTCAACCCCGTTCCGCTTGAGGTCTTTCAGTTCCCTGTTGATAAACTCTACCAGCACAGCCATCAGCGCGCCAATCTCGCTGTCCGGGCGGGACCAATTTTCTTGGGAGAACGCAAAAAGCGTAAGAATCTCGACGCCGGCCTCAATACACCCCTCTACACTTTCGCGCACTGATTTCATCCCGGCGCGGTGGCCGAGGGATCTCGGAAGCATGCGGTCTTTGGCCCACCTGCCGTTGCCATCCATGATGATGGCAACGTGCTGGGGTAGGTCACCAGTTGTCTTGATTTCAGAAAGAAGTGCGCTGTTCATCAGAACCTGAAGCGAATGGAGACTAGACCTCCATTATCTCTTCTTCCTTAATCTTCACGAGGTCATCAATCTGCTTGATCGCGTCGTCGTGTACCTTCTGGATATCCTTCTCTTCATGCCGCTTGTCGTCATCGGATACGTGCTCAACCTTCTTGGTCTTACTCATGCCGTCCGTGCGCGCGTGTCTGATGGCAATCTTTCCCTCTTCCGCGAGTTGCCGGATTACCTTCACCAGATCTCGACGTCTCTCTTCGGTCAGTTGCGGAATTGGAATGCGGATCAAAGTACCGTCATTTGCGGGATTCAACCCCAGATCCGACGACTGTATTGCTTTTTCGATTGCGGAAACCAGGGATTTGTCCCACGGCTGCACCGTTAGCAGCCGCGGTTCTGGAGCAGCTATGCCCGCTACCTGTGAGAGCGGAGTGCTCTGTCCGTAAGCATCTACCTTAATCGTGTCCAGCAAGCTGGTCGAAGCTTTGCCACTCCTGATCGTAGCCAACTCCCGGCGAGTGTTGTCAACCGCCTTGCCCAACAGCCCTTTCACATGTTTGGTGACATCGCTTAGCTCACTCATTTTACCAGAGTCCCCACTCGTTCACCTTTGATAACTCGGACGATCGCTCCAGGCTCGTCAACGTTCATAACCACTATCGGAATCCCATTTTCTTTGCATAGTCCGAATGCGTTTGCATCCATCACCCGTATTCCCCGGACGAGCGCGTCATGGAAGGAAATCTCCGGAATGAATTCAGCCGAGTCTGTCTTCTCAGGATCTTCGGAATAGACTCCATCGACCTTTGTAGCTTTGATTATCAAATCGGCTTCGATCTCCAGCGCTCGCAAAACTGCTGCAGTATCCGTCGAGAAATACGGATTGCCCGTACCACCAGCGAAGATTACCACCCTCCCCTTCTCTAGATGTCGCTGTGCGCGGCGGCGGATGTAAGGCTCAGCCAGCTCCTCCATTCTAATCGCGGTCATCACTCGCGTATCGACATCCCGCCGTTCCAGGAAATCCTGTATCGCAAGAGCGTTTATCACTGTTGCAAGCATTCCCATGTAGTCGGCTGAAACGCGATCCATCCCTTGGGTGCTGGCGACTGCACCGCGCACGATGTTACCACCCCCGACTACCACACCGAGCGCCACACCGGTCTCTCTCACCGATTTGATCTGGTCGGCGAGCTGCTCGACCTTGGAATAATCGACTCCCATCCCATGCTCACCAGCAAGAGCTTCTCCGGAAAGCTTTAGCAGCGCTCTCTTATAGACGAGCTCGGTCATTACTCCTCTCCTAGCTCGAACCGAACGAATCTTCGTACAATTATGTTCTCACCAACCTTGCCCGCAACCTCGTTGATCAATTGCCCAACCGACTGTTTGTCGCCCTTTACAAAGGGTTGGTCAAGGAGAACTTGCTCGGAGAAAAATTTCTTGAGTTTGCCTTCGACTATTTTCTGCCGCACAGCCTCCGGCTTGCCGGACTCGGCGACCTGCGTTTCGAAAATTGCCTTTTCGCGCTCAACAACGTCCACTGGGACGTCTGCTGCAGACACTCCAACGGGTCTTGCCGAAGCTATGTGCAGCGCGAGATCCTTGACGAGCGTCTGGAAATCGTCGGTACGCGCCACAAAATCTGTTTCGCAGTTAACCTCCACCAGAACGCCTACCCTGCCGTTGAAGTGGATATAGGATCCTACATGTCCCTCCGATGCGCTCTTTCCAGATCGTTTCTCCGCCTTCGCAATACCACGCGACCTGAGGAGATCGATCGCCTTCTGAATATCGCCTTCCGTCTCCTGTAGCGCTTTCTTGCAATCCATCATTCCTGCGCCGGTCTGGCCGCGCAACGCCGCCACGTCTTTTGCTGTGATTGCTACCGCCATCTTGTGTTGTGTTGTCCTTTCTTTGCTACAAAAATCGCCGCCCCAAGGCTCGGCCAGGCCTCTAGGCGACGGAAGTTCGACACACCCACTCTGCTCTAGGTTTGGCTCTGTTCTTCCGGGACGCGGGTCACCTCTCCCGACTCCTCCGGTGCTCCGGAGCTCTCAGGTTCCTCGGTGCCGGCCGATACCTCCGCTCTCAGACGAGCTGCAATAGCCTCCGGCTTCGGCCGCCTCTTTCTCTTGACCTTACGACCTTTGTCTCGCTCTTCCGCGCCCGCCTCTGTACCAGCACCACTGCTGTATGTAAAGGTCTCGCCATCAACCTTAGTTTCCCTCAAAGGCACCTGGGCTCTCGCCTCGGAAATCACCTCCACCAGCGCCTCTGTTATGAGCGATACGGATCTGATCGCATCGTCGTTTCCAGGAATCGGTATCGTGATGACATCGGGATCCGCGTTCGTGTCAACGATCGCGACCACTGGGATTCCCAGCTTGTTCGCTTCGGCGATGGCGATGCGCTCTTTTTTGGCGTCAACGATGAATAGAACCCCGGGCAAGCGAGCCATGTTCTTGACTCCCACCAGATTCCGGCTCAGCTTGACTCTCTCTCTCTCAAGCAACAGGCGTTCCTTCTTTGTAAGGAAGTCGTACGATCCCTCTTCCTGCCCCTGCTCAATTTCTTTCAGCCTGTTGATCTGTTTCTTTATCGTCTCGAAGTTGGTAAGCGTGCCACCGAGCCATCTTTCCGTTACCCAGAATGACTGCGACTTCTCCGCCTCGGCCCGGATGACCTGTTTCAGCTGTTTTTTAGTGCATACAAACAGAACACCGTCGCCATTCATGACAACGGTACGGAGGAGCTCCTTTGCAGCATTGAGCTGGTGAAGCGTTTTTTGGAGATCTATGAGATAGATGCCTGAGCGCTCTGCAAAGATGTAACGACGCATCTTCGGATTCCAGCGCTTGGTCTGGTGCCCAAAGTGCACTCCGGCCTCGAGAAGGTCTTTCAGTTGTACTTCAGCCATCCACTGTTTCCTGGGTTAAAATCTTCCATCGCCATCAACTCTCTTCGAAATCCACTCGGCGCGGACACCCTCGAAGAGATCAGGCGATGTGTATCTTAGTCTATCCGTTTGCTAACGCTTCGAGAACTGGAATCGCTTCCGCGCTTTCGGCTGGCCGGGCTTCTTGCGCTCCACCGCTCTGGGATCTCTGGTCAATAGCCCATAAGGACGGAGCCTGGCCCGATGTGTTTCGTCTGCCGCCACAAGCGCCCGCGCCACCGCAAGACGAATGGCGCCCGCTTGCCCGGTCTGCCCACCTCCCTTTACGTTCGCCTTTACGTCAAAAGCTCCCAGCGTGTCAGTCACAACAAACGCCTGCTGTATATGCTGCACATGCGACCGCCGCGGGAAGTAATCACCCAAAGTTCTCCCGTTTACGTCCCACTTACCAGAACCGGGAGTCAGGTACACGCGAGCGACACCTTCCTTGCGCCGGCCAACGGCGTGCCATCTCAGCTCGGGTTGTTCCACCGCCATTAACCCTGGCCTTTCATCTTCATCACAACTGGTCTCTGCGCCTCGTGTGGATGATCGGCTCCAGCATACACCTTTAGCTTCTTTCGGAGTACCTGTTTGCCCAGGGGACCCTTCGGCAGCATGCCGTAAACAGCCTTTTCAATCACACGCTCCGGATGCTTCTGCATCAGCACAGCTACGGGTGTAAATCTCTCGTGGCCCATATAACCGGTGTGCCGGAAATAACGTTTTTGTTCCATCTTCCGGCCGGTCAGCTTGACCTTGGACGCGTTCACGATGACTACGAAATCACCGCCATCCATGTGGGGAGCAAATGTGGGTTTGTGTTTACCCCGAATCAGACGAGCGACCTCGGACGCAAGTCGTCCGAGAACGACTCCGTCCGCATCTATAAGATGCCAGGAGCTACTCAACTCGCTCAGTTTTGGTGAATAGGTCTTCGTCGACAACGCTGCAAACTCGTGTTTCGCAAATACTATGGTTAAGACAGACAAGCAAGCTAGCTAGCGCGGATTGGAGGGTCAACCCTCCGCGCGGACGGTAGCCAGATGAGCACCTCGCTCCACCGTCTGCCCGGCCTCGACCATCACCGCCTCAACCAGCCCAGCCACCGGTGATCTGATCTGGTTTTCCATCTTCATGGCTTCCAGTAGAACGAGGCCTTCACCTTCGAGGACTGCTTTCCCCAC
>JACZUR010000106.1 GCA_022573095.1 Gemmatimonadota bacterium
TCATCCGGGCAAGAGAGACGGGGAACGGATGTTGGCGCTGTTCATCGAGGGCGGAAAGATCAGTATCGGGCTGGATGGTGACGAACCAACACACCAGCTTGCGGAGGATTACCTGCGGAGCGAACGGTTCCTGACGATTTCGACGCATTTTTTCGAACGTGAGATATCCCGGGATACACAGGAATTCGGTCGCATGGCCAATGTGATCAGCACTTACGGCATCAGCGATGCGATGGAAAATACCGACTACACCGCTCGCGGCGTAACGGTATTTCAACTGGTCAATCACAGCGATCGCTGGTGGATTCTGAGCACGATGTGGCAACGGGAAGGTCCGGATTTGCCGCTTCCCGAGTACTTACTCGACTAGCGTCGCATCAGGCGACTCTGGTCCGATTTGCATACTCGTAGCCCAGCATTGAAAAGCCCAGGAACGAGGAAAACAGCGCGACGCCTGCCAGGTATGCGGCACCGCGCTGACGGGGCAGATCGTCTCGTGCACGAAGTGCAAGACGCTCCACCACGCGGACTGCTACCGCATCCGAACACCGGATGAAGCGGTTGATATGGATCTCGATACCTTGGCATCGACGGGCCGGATGCTGCTGATTGAATGGCCGAGCAGAGCAGGCCGTCATGCACCCGATCCCCACAGCGTCGTGTTCTTTGAGCACGGCGACAGTCCGTCAACCCGGCTTATCGAGGTGAATCGTTGCGTGTCACCCTAGCGATTGACACTGTAGCTGGCCGGGGCAGCGTAGCCCTTGGTGTTGACGGTAGCGTGCGTGAGTGCGCCGAGCTGCCGAATCGTGAGCACGCTCGAACCCTGCTACCAAGGTCGCTGGAGTTGTTGCAGAGGAACGCCATGGCTGTAGCCGATCTCACCGAGATCATTGTTGCCGACGGCCCAGGGAGTTTCACTGGCATTCGCATCGGTCTGGCGACCGCGTCGGGAGTGATGAGGCAACGACCACGAGTAAAATTATTGACAGCGAGTTCTCTCCTTGCCGCCGCCCACCGCGCGGCGGAATTGGGCAGTCCTGTTGCTGTGATTTATGACGCGCTGAGGGGCGAGGTATTCGCTGCGATTTACGACTTCAGCGGCGGACAATTGACCACTTTGCTCGAACCAACGCTGATGACCTTCGACGCGCTCAGAAAGGGACCAACCTCTGCGGCGACCGTAACGGGAGACTGCACCGACGCCTATGCTGCAGCTATTGAGGATTGGACGGGCCGGCCGGCCGCGGGGGAGAAGTTCCGGAACTGCTTCGCAACCAGCCTGATCGAGCTCGCGGAGTTTCCCGGCGCGTTACGCTACATCGAGAACCTGCGGACGTTTGAGCCCGCCTACGGGCGTTTGGCGGAGGCCCAGGTCAGGTGGGAGAAGCTACATGAAAGAAAGCTTCCTAGTTCGAGAAATCCAACGGTCTGATCTACGTCAAGTCGCGGCGCTCGAGACTCGGTTGTTCACGGATCCATGGTCCGAGGGGACTCTCTCCTCGTGTATTGATGACTTGTTTCTGATTGCTGAGCGGGAGGGGAAGGTGAGCGGATACCTTGTCGCCAGGGATTCCGGTACGGAAGCGGAGATTCTGACCTTCGGCGTCGATCCGGCATTACGGCGAAGAGGCGTCGGAAGCGCCCTGCTCACCGCCGTGGCAGATCGGCTAGAACGAGTCGGGGTTAGAAAGCTCTACCTCGAGTGTAGGGTGTCCAACGTTCCGGCGATAAGTTTCTATCTAAAACACGGGTTTCTTGAGGTCGGGAAGTGGGTCAATTATTATCGATCTCCACGCGAGAATGGTGTGGTTATGTGCCGCAAAATCGGTCCCGTTTGACGGCTGCGTAAAAGTGGTCAAAATCGCGTATGTTTGGTTGACAAAAGGACTTAAAGCACCTATAGTTTTGCCGCTGTCCGGGCGTCAGCCCTGCAGCAAGTAGGAGGTAGTCGTGAGTAGGAGTCTCAACAAAGTCATACTAATCGGAAACCTTGGGGCTGATCCCGAGGTGCGCTCGACCAGCAACAACCGGGTAGCCACGCTTTCGGTTGCCACGAGCCGGCAGTGGAATGGCCCGGGAGGCGAGCGGCAAGAAAAGACCGAGTGGCACCGGGTCGTCCTCTGGAACAGCAAGGTTTCTCAGTTGGCAGACCTCGCCGAGAAGTATCTGTCCAAGGGTGATCGAGTCTACATTGAAGGGCGGGTCGAGTACCGCACCTGGGAAGATCGGGAAGGAAATAAGCGGTATACAACCGAAATCAACTGTCGAGAGATGATCATGCTCGGTTCTCGAGGAGATGCCGATGCCGATGCTGATGCCGACGCTCCGGTATCCAGCGGTGCTCTCCAGCCGGCTGTGGCGGAGCCCAAAGGTGAGTCTTACGAAGACTTTCCGGAGGCGTTAGACGAAGAGGATGACGATCTACCGTTCTAGCAGTTTCCTGGCGGCTGCGTTGCTAATGGGTGCTGCCCAGGCCAGCGCTCAGGGCCAGGATAGCTTGCAGGTTGCCGAGCTCCCAGAGGTTCACGTCGTTGCAGAGGGCGAGACCCTCTGGGGGCTCGCCATTCACTACTTCGGCGATCCCTACATGTGGCCTGAGATCTACCGGGTCAACACGCTTGTGGTTGAGGACCCCCATTGGATTTTCCCAGGAGAGGAGTTGCGCTTCGGCGAGCGACCCGTCGAGGATGAAGTAGCGATTCTGGTTCCCGTCGACTCCGCTGATATTGCCGGCCAAGCGGTCGGAGGAGAGATTCCGGTGCAACTCGACAGCGTGGCAGTTGAGCTGCAGGGTGGAGAGATAGTAGCTCAGCAGCCCCCCGTCTTCGAAGAGAGCACTCTGTTCCGACCCAGCGAACAGGTAAGAGGCGGCATTACTATCGGTGGTTCCGGCGTCGACTTCTACAGAGCTGTGCGGGTGACCGAGTTCTACTCCTCCGGATTCTTGACGGAGGACGATGAGTTACCCTGGGGTGATGTGATCAATGCCGTTGGGGCCCGGAGTACCTCCCGGATCTCGACGGCGTCGTCTGCTACGGTATTCGAGCTGATCGAAATCGAAGCGCCTGAGTCAGCGCTTTATCAGGTCGGTGACTCCTTGCTGATCGCGTCTATAACGCGAGAGATTTCTGATTGGGGCGAGGTGGTTGTTCCCACAGGTGTGGCTCGTGTCAATTCAGTCGCTGGCAGGAGCGCTATAGCAGAGGTGCTAACCCAATTTAGCCTGGTCCTTAGCGGTCAGAGGATTCTCCCCCTAGAGGTCTTCAGTGATCCGGGCAGTGTCCGGCCGGTTCCGGTGGAAGGCGGGGTTAGAGCTCGCGTCATCCAAGTTCGCGACCGGCACCCGGTTCCCAATCAACAGAACATCGTTTTCATAGATGTTGGAAGGTCGGACGGAGTTGTTCCCGGCGACGTGTTTGAGATCACGCGCGCGATCGCAGACATGTCGCTTCCAGATGCGCCCGTTGAGCGGGTTGCCATTCTGCGTATAGTACACGTGCGAGAGAACTCGGCATCTGGCATGCTTATGCAGATCTACCGGACAGGGGTGGCTCCGCGTGCCCCAGCAAGACTAATCAGAAAGATGCCAACCTAGGCGAGTGCTGCCTCGTCCTCGGGTGCTTGAGCCTTTCCCACCGAGATCCACTACACATATTCCCAACAAGCGGCCCGCCGGATCTGCGAGGCCAACGTCAGTGCGTGCATGTCCCACCTGACCGGCCGCTCGCTGGTGTCGCAACGACCTCAATCACGCCAGAACTCGAGGTACTAGAAAGATAATGTCGACGCCGCGTAAAGTGCTCGTTACCGGTGGCGCTGGGTTCATTGGCTCGCATGTCGTTGACGCTTATGCGCGTGCCGGGTCCGATGTGACCGTGATCGACGATCTATCATCGGGAAAAAGAGAGCACCTCCCCGACAGCGCAAATCTCGTCGTCTGTGACATCTGTTCTGAAGAAGCGAAGGAATTGATAGCCTCAGGAGATTTCGATGTTGTCAACCACCATGCTGCTCAGATGGATGTCCGCGTCTCGGTGAACGATCCCGGGCTGGACGCGACGATCAACATAATGGGACTTCTCAATTTGCTTGAAGGTGCACGAGAGGGCGGGGTCGAGCGGATAGTCTTTGCGTCGTCCGGAGGCGTCGTTTATGGCGAGAGCAATGATTTACCCCATCCCGAGAGCGCTCCCAAGCTTCCCGTGTCTCCCTACGGTGTGAGCAAATTGACGTCGGAGTATTACTTATGCGCGTACATGCATATGTACGGTCTCAAAGCGGTGTCACTGAGATACTCGAACGTGTACGGCCCGCGCCAGAACCCTCACGGAGAGGCGGGCGTAGTCGCAATATTTGGCAACCAGATCCGAAAGGGGGAAGCTGTCACGATTTATGGCGATGGAAGTCAGACGAGAGATTACGTTTTCGTGGGCGACGTGGCCCGCGCTAATTTGTTGGCGTCAGAATGGGATCCCGGAGCAGCATCTTCGCTCGACGCCGCGGCGTTTAACATAGGCACTGGCGTGGAGACGAGTGTGACTGCACTGGCTGATTCCATGATAGAGGGTAGCGGGAAGGACATTGCCGTTGTGCACGTTCCCGCAAGAACGGGAGAGTTGTTGCGCAGTGCAGTCGACGGTGCAAAAGCTGAACGTGAGTTGGCCTGGAGCCCGGAGATATCGCTAGAAGGGGGGCTACGACAGACCTATTCGTGGGTGATGGAGATGGCCGGATGACTGCACAATTTGGCGGCGCAATCCCGCAGACTCCGTGGGATCTAGTTACGACGTCGAGTGCTGCTACCAAAGGAGTACTAATCATCTTGGCTACCTTTTCCGTTGCAAGCTGGTTTATCATCGTGTTGAAGTGGTGGCAGTTCAGAAAGGTCCGGAGTCAGGGTGTTCGGTTTTTTGGCGTAGTGGAGAAGACGAGGAGTCTCGCAGACGCATATCACGCAGTGATGATGCTGCCGACCTCGCCGTATGGGAGACTGATGAGGGAGGCAGTGAATTTCTTTTCGGAACTCAGGCCCGGTGCCCTCAAGGAGTGGAGTTCTGAGGGTGGCGATGCGTTGAGCAACACCCAGCTGGATGTCTTGAAGATGGTCTTGGCCAAGGAAGTAGCTGCGGAACGAGACGGCATCACGAAGTTTATTACATGGTTGGCTACGATCGGATCGGTTAGTCCCCTGCTGGGATTGTTAGGAACGGTACTTGGTGTGATGGATTCCTTTATTGGCATAGCTTCGGGTGGCTCGGGGAACATCTCGGCTGTTGCGCCCGGGATCGCCGAGGCTCTTGTGACCACAGTGATGGGTCTGGCGGTCGCCATACCGGCGGTAATAGCCTACAACCTATTCGTGAATCGGTTGCGTCTGTTTACTGGTGAACTCGAAGGGTTCGCCTATGAGATCATCGGCACTATGGCGCGGGAAGGCAGGTTGTAGATGTCGCTAGGCAAACAAACCGAGAGTGAACAGCTTCCTCTGGTCGCCGATATCAACGTAACCTCTCTCGTCGACGTCGCGTTCGTTCTATTGATCATCTTCATGATCACCGCACCAATCATGCAGGGCGGTGTGGATGTCCAGTTACCGAGAGCAGAGGCGCGTCCTTTGCAACCTAGACAGGGTCTTGTCGTCACAGTGAATCGCGACGGAGAGGTTTTTATCGACGATGACGCGCTCACATACGACGAGTTTCGGGCAACGTTTCAGGCAGTGGTGCAGGCCAGAGATCCAACCGGGCTCTATCTTCGTGGTGACAGTCGCGTGAGTTACGGCCAGATCGTCCGGGTGCTGGCCGTGATGATCAATGCTGGAGTAGGAAACGTCGGTATGATAGCGGAATCCGAGATATTCGAGAGATGATTGGCAGGACTGGTCGTTCGAAGAGCCGTTCACGTGTGGATGGAGTCGGTGTAGCGTTTGCCGGAACGTTACTTGTCCATGTGCTGGCCGGGTCTGGTGTTTTTTGGGTGCCTAAGTTGGACAACCCGGATCAGTTGCTTGTGTACCAGGTTGATATAGTCGCAGCTCCGCGGCCCAGACCCAACGAGAGGAGAGCGCCCGAGGTAGTTCGTCGACCGGCGGAATCGGCGGTTCCGATCGGTCGGCAGCCGCGACGTTCGGACGTTGCTGGAGAAATGCCTCCCCCAGCTTCCGCGCGCGAACGAGAACTGCCAGCGAGGACGACGCCCGCTGTTGAGCCGGTTTCAGAGCCATCGACAGGCGAAGACGTAGGGACGGTGAGTACCAGCGGAGTGCGCTTCCCGTTCCCGGAGTACCTAAACAACATTGTTGCACAGGTCTATAGAAGATGGCGGCGTCCCACAGGAAACGTGGCACTCCGGGCTGAGGTGCTCTTTTTTATCCGGCGCGACGGCTCGGTGACGAACCTTCAGTTCGCGCGCCGCTCGGGCAGTTTCGCGTTCGATCTCGAGTCTCAGGGCGCCATCGAAGCCGCCGCGAATTCAGACGCGTTCGGTCCCTTACCCGAGGAATATCCGGCGGATGTTCTTCCCGTGAGTTTCTTCTTCGACCCGGAGTCGCTTAGATGACCCGCATGTTTACCAAAAGCCCGGTGATCGCTGCTGTGCTTTTCTGTGCGATCATCTGGCGCGGAGAGGACGCACTCGCTCAGCGTGAGGGCCCTGCTGATCAAGGCGTGCGGGTCGGCATAACGTATGCTCCGGGCACCCTTCCAGGTCTCCTCTTCTTGGGTAGTGGGCGCGGAGTGTTCTTGGATTCCGTTCGAGCGATACTCAGAAGAGATCTTGACTACTCGGACCGGTTCGAGATGATAACCATACCGGGAAACGAGTTCCTGGAGATCGCTGGGCCGGTTGAAGGCGGCTCCGCACCGCTCTCCGAAGACGAGGCCGGATCGGTCGCGAACTACGCGCTCTATGCGGCACTCAGAGTGGATTTCGCCCTGGACGTATCTAAGTCTCCGGATTCGGGCGCCGCGGTAACGCTCTTCGATGTGCGCGGCGCCGCGGTGAGGAGACGACTGGCGGTTGAAAACGGCGATGTTGAGAGCCTCGAGTTTAGAGCCAATGTACACCAGCTGTCTGATGCCATCGTGCTGGCGGCTACGGGTACTCCGGGAATTGCGACTTCGAGACTCTTATTTGTTAGGAGGGGACGGTTGTACCGGGTTGACTCGGATGGGGCTGGGGTTACGGGAATCGCAGCCAGCGGAAACGTATATTCACCGACGTGGCACCCGGAAGGCAAGGATTTCGCATACGCAAGTTTTCCCGGCGATTCGCGCGTCAGGATTGGGTCGCTGGACGGTGAATCTGGTGACGCGCATCTCATCATTGCCGGGGTGGATGGGACACAGGACTTTGCGCCGGCTTTTTCCCCGAATGGTGTGACCATTGTTTTTGCCCGCGCAGGGGCAGAGGGAACGGATATCTTCTCGTATAACTTGGCCGACAGTTGCTGCTTACAGCGCTTGACGGTGGGGCGATTTTCGGATAACCTGTCACCTACGTTTAGTCCTGACGGGCGCCAAATCGCGTTCGTTTCCACCCGGCCGGGCTCACCTCAGATATATGTCATGGGCTCGGATGGGACCGGGGCTGAGTTGTTTGCGCCGTTCGAT
>JACZUR010000002.1 GCA_022573095.1 Gemmatimonadota bacterium
TGCCACGAGCGGCGTTCAAGGAGTCACTCAAGCAAGCGCAGCTGGGTTCGACCCGGAAGTAATCTCACCTACGACCGACCACGACTGCAAGTCTATGACAGAGATCGTGTTGGACTGTGTGTTGGCAACGTAGGCCATGCGATCGTCCGGAGTGATCAACAGCCCGATAGGTACGTTGCCGACTGCTATTCGCCTCTCGACAGTCCAGGAGTTCAAGTTCACTACAGCGATTTCGTTTCCGGTCGCATTCGAAATTAGAACCTCACCGCCACTCGGCCGGACCTTGACCCGGATGGGGAACAGCCCCACGGCAAGAGTTCTGACCAGCGAAAGAGTCCGGGCGTCAATCTCCGAGAGAGTTCCCGCCGAACGATTCGTCGCGTAGACGAAGTTACCGTCGGGGGAGACATCGATGCCCTCAGTACCGGCGCCTAGTTCGATGTTACCGAGAACATCACCACTAGTAGCATCAACAGCCGTCACGCTTCCGCTTCCGATGTTCGCAGTGAAGATCCTGCCCAGCGGCTGGGAAACAGCTACCTGGTGAGTAACGCTCTGACTCGTGGCGACGGCTTTCGCTATGGTGCCGTTGGCCGGGTCAACCTGCAACACATGCCCGGACCCTTCTGTAGTAACCCAGATTGAACCGTCCGCGGCAACGGTTATCCCGTGCGGCCGCGTATGCTGGCCGAGGTTGATCGTGGCGCTGACCGTGCCTGAAGCAAGATCTATCACCGTGATTGTGTTACCCGGATTAGAATTGGTCCCGTAGTCGCTTACGTAGGCCGTGGCTCCATCGGGCGAAACTGCAACTTCATGCGGTGAAAACCCTGTGGGTGCAGTCCGGAGTTCTTCCATCGTCGACGGATTGATGATGGAGAGACTGCTCAACCCCTTGTTTACAACGAGCAGGCGTGCGTCAGATGAGTTGGGACTCGCCGGAGACGAGCAAGAGGCGACGGTCCACACTAGAGCAGCGTTAAGAAACGTTAGCGTTCCAAAACGAAACCCCTTGCTCTTGCGGCCAAGGACACTAGTCATCATAGGCGAAACCCCCGACTGGAAAGAGCGCCGCTACGGCGCTCTTTCACTCGGAGTGAGGAATTTCTGAGTTTCACACACCAAAGGTGAGTGAAACAGCTGGGTCTCAAACCAGCCTACAGGAAGCTACCCGGGTTGGCCCGTTTTGTTTCGCCGGCCATGCTAAGCGGGCGAAGCCGTCGTGGCGAGAGCCTGCACCCTCACCCTCCTCTTCTCCGCACGCTTCTCGAACAGGTTGTAGAGCGAAGGAGTTACCGTAAGAACCAGTAGAGTAGAGCTGGTCAGTCCGCCGATCAGGGCGTAGGCCAGAGCATTCCAGATGTTCGCATCGCTGCTCTCGCTGAACAGAACCAGCGGAAGCAGGCCGAAGATCGTTGTCGTGCCCGTCATCAGGATCGGTCTGACACGCTCCAGCGTGCCCTCGATGACCGCTTTCTCCAATGGCTGTCCGTGAACGCGCCGCAGTTGGTTGATGTGATCCACGAGGAGGATGGCGTTGTTCACGACGACACCTCCCATCATGATCACTCCGATGTACGCTTCCCGGGTGAAGCTCGCCCCGGTGTAGAAAAACATCAGGAACACGCCAATCAACGCCATGGGCACAGTGAGTAAGACGGTGAGAGGCAACGTCAATGACTCGAAGAGAGCTGCCGTAACCATAAATATCAATGCAATAGAAACTGCCAATACGGTGTAGATCTGTGCTTGCTCATCTTCGCCCCAAGACCATTCCTGGCTGGTCTCGATCGTGTACCCGTCAGGAAGTCTCGTGGCATCGACGACCGCATCGCGTACCCTATCGCCCAGTTTCCGCGGCCCCCGGAACTCATAGCGGATCGCGCGCTCGTACTGCTGGTTCTCACGGTCTATCTGATTCAAAACTTCGCGCGGTTCGATAGTGGCAACATCGCCGAGTCTAACGCCCTGGGAGGAGGCGCCCTGCCCTGTCAGCAAGAGTTCGCGTAGATCGAAAACGTCCAGCGTCCTGAAACCGGCGAACTTCACGTCGAACAAGAGTTCGTCGCCTCCAACCCTCAGCGTGGTCGTTCGCGCCCGTCCGCCCACCGATGCCTGCACCTGAGTCACTACGTCGCGCGCCGTAATCTGATGCATGGCGAGCCGCGGCCTGTCCAGTTGCACGGCATACTCCGTAACCCTTTCGCCCATCCACCAGTTTCCACCAGCGTTAATATTCACATCCCTGACGCGGCTGAATCTCTCCAGCCGGCTTTGGAGATCAAGGGCAATTTCTCGGACCATCTCATAGTTATAACCGAGAACCTGAAGCCGGTAATTCGGTGGACTTGAACCGCCGCCATAGAACGACGGACCGTAGCCGTACACTCGTACCTGCGGTCCGCCAAACTCGAAGCTGTAAGCTACCAGCTGCTCCTTGATGGCCTCGGGAATTCCGGTGTTCTCGAGAGAGTCGGGAAACGTCACGCGAATGTAGGCGAATAGATCCCGCACCTGAGTCGTGAACTGCTCGACCTCCGGCATCTCTTTCAGGCGGTCCTCGAAGTGCCGGGTAAGTTCGTCGGTACTCTGCAACTCGGCGCCGAGCGGCTGTCTTATCTGGATCGCTATATAACTGTCACCGCCCCACCAACCGCCCCAGAGTACACCGCGGTTCACGTACTTGTCGAATAAGGAATACGAACCGTAAAACATTCCTCCCGCCAACACTATGGTGACCCACGGATGACGCACCGTAAAGCCGACAGTGGAGGCATAAAAGCGAACGTAGAGCGGGCGCCTTCTCTGCACGGACGTTCTTTGGCCTCCACTGCTCATTTCTCGCATGGGTACGCGAAGTACTCTGGACGCTAGAGCGGGAATAAAGCTGAAAGCGACCAACAGGCTTCCCAAGAGGCTGATGCCCACCACAGTCGCCAGCGGTATGTAGTAGACGCGGAGTTCACCCTGCATGTAGACGAACGGGATGAACACGATCAATGTCGTCAGTGTCGACGCCATTATCGGTAACACGACTTCCTTGGCACCTTTTTCAGCGGCTGCGGCGGACTCCTCTCCTCTGTTACGCCTCCTGTAGACGTTTTCCAGAACGACAATGGCGTTATCCACGATGAGCCCGAAGCCCATCGCGAGACCCATGAGCGTGAGGAGATTTAGAGTAAAGCCTGCAAAGTAGATAACGTTGATCGCAATCACTATCGAAAAGCCGATGGTTGCAAAGATGATGCCCGCAGATCGAAAAGATCTCAGAAATACAAGCAGTACCACGAAGATCACCATTGCCGCGGCGATCGCCCGCGACCGAAGGTTGGTAAGCTGTTTCTTTACCTCTTCGCTTTCATCGCTGTCAAGAATGAGTCGCATACCCGGCAAATGTCTGGATTCCAACGCGGTAACGCGTTCTTTCACTCTGTCCGCAACTTCAACGACGTTGGTTCCAAGTTCCTTGACGATCTCGAACGAAACTGCCGGCAAGCCATCGATGCGGTAGTATGCCCGCGCCTCTTCGAACGTGTCGCGGACGACGGCGACATCGTTCAGTCTGATGAGCCTTCCGCCTTCACTCGAGATAATCATCTCGCGTACTTCCTGCGGCGAAGCGACCAACTCCCTTACGGCCAGAACACGGCGCTGCGCGTCTTCAGTAACGGCTCCAGCTTCTATTACTTGTTCGAGCCCGGAGATCTGCTGGCGTACGCGGTTGATGTCGAGTCCGAACGATCGAATCCTGTTCTGATCCAGCTCGATTTGCAGCACGCGCCGGCGGCCGCCGCGCGAGACGACATCCGCAACACCCTCTACCTGAAGCAGATCGGCCTTGATCACATCATCGAGATGAGTGCGCAGCGCTTCCATCGTGTAGGGACCGGTAACCGTATAGCTCAGGAACTCCCGGGTCTGATCTCTGAACTCCTCCGGCACGTACAGCTGCACAGTAGGGGTCGAAGCCTCAGCTGGCAGGTCTTCGTCGAGCACGATAAGCCTCTCCGACAACTCGAGCCGAGTGAAGTCCATGTCGGTGTCGCGGTCGAACTCAACGGTTATCGTGGCTGTTCCAAATCCATTCACCTGATTCGAGCGAGACCTAATCCTTTCGACTCCCCTGAGTTGCTGAATCGCAGCCTCCAACGGCGCAGTGAGAAATGCTTCCGTAACCTCGGGAGAAGCACCGCGCCATCTTGCCTCGACGGTGAGTTGGGGCAGATCCGTGTTGGGGAGTAGTTCGATAGGAATGTTGCGCCACGCCGCGACACCCAAGACAGCGACAACAGCGTATACCATCGTCACTGCGACCGGTCTTCTAATTGAAAGACGAATCATGTATCGCTCCGCGCTGGCAAAGCCGTAATTCGATCTGCAGCGGGTTGTGGACTCGACCAGCCGAACGCAGATCGGATGCCGTGACCAGCCTGCTCCACCAGATCGTAACCAACGGGCACTACAAACAGCGTCAGCAAGGTGGCGCTCAAGAGTCCCCCGATCACGGCTATTGCCAGAGGCGCCCTAAGATCGGAACCTCTTCCGAGACCCAGCGCCATCGGCGCCAGCCCGAGCACAGTGGTAACGGTCGTCATGATTATCGGCCGCAGGCGAACTCGCCCCGCCTCCAGTATCGCCTCGCGAACCGTGCTGCCCTTCACTCGATTCTGATTTATGAAGTCCACCTTTACGATGGCATCGTTAACGACTATGCCGACCAGAATAACGAGTCCTATCAAACTCATGGTGTTGAGACCCGATCCGCTTATCCAGAGCGCAAGCGAGGCTCCCACCGTCGCCAGCGGTACGCTCAGCAGGATAGTGAACGGGTGTACAAACGACTCGAATTGGGCGGCGAGAATCATATAGACGAGTAGCAAGGCCAGCAGGAAAGCGAAGCCCAGGCTCCTGAAACTCTTCGCCCTCTCTTCATTCTCGCCGCCAACTTCGACTCTCATCCTTGCGGGCGGCGGTGTCTCGGATATCACGCTTCTCACATCACTCAGCGCGGCGTCGAGACCGCCACGGGCGACATCGGCATAAACCGTTACCACCCTGGTCTGATCCAACCTTCGCACCTCGGCAGGCCCCACCGCTTCCCTGGTCGTTATCAATTCCCGAAGGGGAATTCCATTGATATTCAGTAGTTGCAGCGACGCGAGCGAGTGCCGCTCCGCGTCGGGAAGACGCACGACGATTGGGATTTTCTGATCGAACTCGACGAACTCAGTAGCGATGCGTCCACGCATGTAACCTTCCACGGTTTGCGCGACGAGCCGCGGCTCGATCCCGAACGCGGCGGCCCGGTCCCGATCCACCTCTATTAACACTTCCGGTTGTCCCTCGTCACCCTGGGTTCTCACGTTGGTAAGGCTTTCTAACCCGGCAAGCACCTGTTCGATCTGCGAAGCGTACAGATTCGCAGCAACGAGATTGTCGCTTCGCACGCGCACAGCGAGATCGGCATCACTGCTCCCTAGGAGGCGGCCCAGGTTAGTGGCCTCACCGGTCACGACGGCGAGGACTCCGGCCGGAAAGGTTGCGAACACTGACGCCATCCGCTCGATTACGTCGAGCGTCTTCGCTCCTTCAACGAGCCGCACATCGACTACCGCCGTGTTGATTCCCGATTGCTCGTCGCTGACACCTTCCACCGCCATCTGGCGCCCTACGCGCGAAAACACGGCTTCGATTTCCGGGTCTGCGTTGAGGGCCTCTTCGAGGCGTCGAGCGGTTTCAGAGGTTTGGTCTATAGGAGTACCACGGTCGAGCCGCAGACGCATCTGGAACGATCCCTGGTCGACATCAGGCAACACAGAGCGATCGAGTGTCACACCCAAGGCCAGCCCCAGCAAGAGCACTCCCGCCGAAGCTCCAACCACTGCACCACGATGATCGAGGGCGAGTTCGAGTTTATCGTGATACCATTGGGCGAAGCGAGTGAACATCCGATCGAAGGCGACAAGAAACGGTCCGAACAGCTTACCGGCAAGGCGTCCGATACCTCTACCTATCTTCAGAAAGAAGCGGTACGCGAACCCCGCTTCCGCCTCGCCGGCAGCATCGTTCCACCGCGCTGCTATCGTCGGCAGCAACGTCAGCGCGACCAGCAAACTGGCAGCAAGGGCAAACGCCACCGCGAACGAAACTGCTCCGAACAGCTGCCCGGCAACGCCTTGCACATATATGATCGGACCAAACACACTTATCGTGGTCAGTGTTGATGCAGTAATTGCGCCTTGCACCTCTTCTGCTCCCGCCGCCGCCGCCGCCGCCGGAGATTTACCCAGCTGTCGATGCCGGAAGATGTTCTCGAGCACTACTATCGAGTTGTCCACCAGCATGCCGACCCCGAGCGCCAACCCACCTAGGCTCATGATGTTGAGCGTAACACCAGCCATATCGAGAAGTGGGAACGCCGCGATTACCGAGATCGGTATGGCCAGCCCGATGGCAACCGGGTACCTCACATCTTGCAAGAACAGGAACAGCACCAGGAACGACAGCACGCCTCCGTAGAGCAGCGCCTGCACCACACTCGAGATGGCGTCGCTGATGAACTGCGCCTGCGTCATGGCGACTTCTATACGGAGCTGTGGATTCTCCGCTCGGAGCTGCTCCAACACTTCATCTACTTTTTGAGCGGTGCGAACCGTGTTGGCGCCTGCCTCCTTGAACAGGAGGAGGCCAACGGCGTCGCGTAGGTTGTAGCGGGCGATGCTTTCGCGGTCCCTGAATCCTTCAGAAATCTCTGCTACATCGCCGAGTGTGACTACGCCTCCAATGGCGGTCGAATCTCCTCCCGCGCGAGAAAGGGGTACTGCGCGAATCTCATCGAGATTTCGAAACTCACCGATCGTGCGCAGTGAATAGCGGAACCGGCCCCGGCGCACCGTGCCGCCGGGAGCGCTCTGGTTGGCGGCGTCCAGCGCCTCGATCACGTCGTCGAGTTCCACATTGTAACTGTCCAGCAACCGGGGATTGACCGCGACGTGAATCTCCCGCTCGAGTCCACCGGCGAGCGCAGCTTGGGCAACGCCGTCAATCTGTTCTAGCCTGCGCTTAAAAACTTCCTGCGCAAGTTCCTTGAGTGCAAAGAGATCGTTGCCTCCTGCAACCGAGATCGCCATGATCGGCTCTGCGGTCGGGTCGGTGCGTAAAACCACCGGCCGATCCGATTCTTCCGGGAGACGGTCCCGCAGATTATCGAGCCGCTCCCTCACGTTGAGCACGGCGAAATCCATATCGGTGCCCCAGGCAAAGCGGAGCGTAACAAGAGACGTCCCTTCCCTCGATACGCTCTCGACACTCTGAACACCCGGTACGGCGCTGACGGCCTGCTCAACCGGTTCGGTTACGAACTGTTCCACCTCGGTGGGAGCTACATCGGGATATGTCGTGAAGACAACGAGCTCGGGATAAGAAACGTCGGGAAGCAGATCAATAGGAATGCGTTCGAAAGAGATCGCTCCCAGGACGCCGATCGCGACGAAAAGCATGGCGACCGCGACGGGACGCTTAATCGATCGACTGGAGAGTGACATCTAGGGCTGTTCTACCTGACGTCTTGGCCCACGGCTTCTTCCAGCGTGGCGAGCGCAGCGGCCAGATCGTACTCGGCGTTGACCGCCCTACGTTCCGCCTGCGCGGCGCGCTCACGAACGGTTTGCAGATTCGTGAAGTTGATCGCGCCGAGCCGGTATTGCTGCTGCGCCAAACCGAGTTGCCGTCGGCTGAGTTCGAGAGCACGCAGTTCGACTTGAAGGGCTTCGTACGTGTTCTCCAGGTCTATCACCGCGCTCCGCACCTGCTGTTCGACCTGAAGAATTCCCTCACGTAGGTCCTCTTCGGCAATTATCGCGCTCATGTCCGCTTCGGCGATCAAGCTCGACGTACTGAAGCCGTCGAAAATCGGTATCTGCACACTGAGGTTGAATCCGAAAGACCGATTACGGGGATTGAGACGGAAAAAAGCATCGTAGTCGTTGAGACTCGCGGCCCTGTTGAAGTCCACTCCTGCGCTGATGGTAGGCCACCGTCCGCCTCGCGTAGCCGTCGCCTGGCTGCGGGCGGCGCCCGCGTTGGCCTCGAGTTGGGAAACTCTCGGACTGTTGCGCCGCGCCACAGCAACCAGCGAGTCCGCGTTCAATTCCACAGAATCGAAGGGTTCCGGGAAGTCGTCCACAAGAGAAAACTCTGTGCCTGGGTCGATTCCTATCTGCTGTTCAAGTCGCAAGAAGGACCTGCGTGAATTTCCGCGCGCGCGCTCGACCGCAAGTTCTTGACGGGATACGTCGACCCGCGCGCCGAGCACGTCGACTTGCGTGGCGCCTGCGATGCGGAAGAGGCGTTCGGTCGCGTCGAGCTGTCCCTGGGCGGAGACGAATAGTTGTTGTTCCACCTCGATGAGGCGCAACGATCGTACGGCGTCGTAAAACCTGCGCGTTACTTCACCCTCGAGCGTTACGAGGGCACTCTGTATGCCGAACTCGGCTGCGTTTGCGCGGCCGCGCGCCGCCCGCAAACGATTGATATTTCGAAACCCGTCGAACAGCGTCATGTTGGCGCTTATCGCCTGTGACACTGAACTACTCCTAAACGTTATTGGATTGGGTAGATCGATCGGTTCGCCGAAGTCGTCTTCACCGGTGACGGTGGTGCGCGAAGCTCCTGCGAACGTAGTCCGTGCACTGATCTGAGGAAGCATGGACCCAAAACCGGATCGAACGGAGGCCGCCGCGGACGAAAACCGAGCCTGAGCCTGCCGATAGGCCGGGTTGCGAGCCCGCGCAATGGCGAGCGCCTCATCCAGCGTCAGCTGTTGATTCTGTTGGGCCGCGGCGCTCGCGCCGCTAACACCGAGCAGCGCTAGGGCTACGAAGAACTTTCTCACTGGGGTCTGCCGCCGGCAGCGCGCACATCGGAAACAACCCGAACCACCGCGTCATGTATCAGCGAATAGTGACCATCGGTAAGAACTACCTGGCCCGGTTCGAGCATATCGGTGTCTCGATTCTCGACGATTTCTATGAGCGAATCGTTCTCGAGACCGGTGGTTACGTAGTGCCACTTGGCGAGGCCGGAGCGTCCGTCCTGCTCATATACAAACAGCATCGTCCTGTTGTCGCGCTCCAAGATCGCACTCTTGTGAACGAGAATTCTGTCGGCGAAACGCTGCGCTTCTAGAGAAACGCGCGCGTACATACCGGGAAGGATTCTACCCGCGGCGTTGGGAACCGTAACGGTTACGCGCGAGGTGCGTGTCGTGCGATCGATAATAGGATTGATAGTCGCGATTGTGCCGGTAATGATTTCGTCGGGAAACGCCGCAAACGATATCGCGGCCGATCCGCCTTCACGCAGGAAGCCAACCTCGCTCTCCAGCACCTGCACTTCGACTTTTATCTGGCTTATGTCGACGAGTGTGAGAATCTCGTCGCCCTGCCGGAGCATCTGGCCTTCGACAACCTTGATGTCGGCGACACGCCCACCGAAAGGCGCCCGCGTTCTACTGCGGGCAACATCTAGTTCACGCTGCTGCACGATGACGGCCGAACGGTCGACGCCGCTTTTGGCGCGAGCGACGCGATCCCGCTCGGCCCTGATCTCTGCGTCCTCTATCTGGTCGTCAAAAAGAGTCCGTTCGCGGTAGTCAGCCTCCGCTGATGCCAGTTCGGCTCGTGCCTGAGCCACCTGGAGAGCCACATCTGTCGTGTCTACCGCCAACAACAACTGTCCGCGACGCACGGTCTGATTCTCCCGCACCGGGAGGTTGGTAACCTGTCCGCCGATCTGCGCGAGAACCTGGGTTTCGCGCCATGCGGCCGCCTGGGCCGCGGCGGTAACCGAGATGACGAGCGTGTCCTGGACGACAGGTGCGCCGCTGACCGGAATGGCCAGAGTAGTGTTGAACCCCGTCGAAGCCGATGTTTCAGGCGCTTCGCCCTCAGCGGTAGGTTGGGATTCGGAGTCATCCGTACCCGAGCTAATGCGCAGGTAGATACCCGAACCGAGCGTCAGAATCGCAACGATTACGATTATGGGACCGATCGAGCGGCGTAGACGGCTCATATCTGCCTTTCGTCGGCGCAGGGCCCTTTTTGGGAGCCTTTCAACTTAGGTGCTCCACTCACAAGTTGCCCCCAAATTATTCACAAGCTCCCGGTGTCCTAACCAAATCGTTGCCATCTGTGCCAAAATTCTAAAAGGCATTCACACATCTAGATGCTCTGGCGGGCGGAAGCGTTGCGCCGGGAGTAGCACACAGTCCTATCCTCCACGAGTCGCGAATTGCGGCTTCGCTGCCTTTTGATGATGGATGCGGTCATTTGTTTACCACTCCCGAAGTGCACTACCTCATACTTTGCCCGATTTCAGCGTCCGAGGTAGACGTGCCTTTTACGGCAAAACCATCCAGGCAGTTCTACGAGAAATTGGGCGATCAGTTAGTAAATGAGCTGTTCGACCTCATCAATACGTGGATCTGACTTACAAGAACGAACTCACAGAGCAGAACGAGGAATCGCGAGCTGATCGTCTGCAGGAAACAACTCGCGTGATGGGAGCAGAGTTGCGTTCGCTGAGGACCCACGTAGAAAGCGGGGTGCGTGACCTGAAAGCCGAAATTGCGGCGGCCCGGGCGGACATCATCAAGTGGATGTTCGTGTTCGTCGTGGGGACAGGTATTACGGTGGTGGGGTTGACGGTCAGGTTGTTGCAGTAGGGAGCGGAAAGGCCACGCTCGGGGAACGAACCGCGGACTCGCTTTCGGTGATAGTGTCGCCGGCGCTGACGGTGATGGCGTTACGGCCGCGGTAATAGTTAACGCGCTACGGCCCCAACGGCTTCCTCACGAAATATCCACTACGACCTTCCCCATCTGCTCGCCCGACTCCAGTCGCTCAAAGGCGGCAACGCCGTCCTCCAACGGGACCACCGAATCTACCACGGGCACTAACTTCCCTTCGCCGAAGAGTCTAACGACCTCGCGGTACTCGGCTGCATTCCCCATCGTGGAACCCATTATCGTGAACTGATTCCAGAACAACCTTCTCACATCAGTGTTGAGTTGCCAGCCAGTGGTGCCGCCGCACGTGACGAGCCGGCCGGCCCTCGCCAGACATTTCAGAGACTGTTCCCACGTGGTTTGGCCCACGTTGTCGATTACGACATCAACGCCGCGCTTGTCAGTGATCTTGCGGACTTCTTTCGATACGTCCAAAGAGGAATGATTGAGCACGACATCCGCGCCCATCTCCTTCGCAACGTTCAACTTCTCATCGCTCGACGACGTGGCAATAACGAACGCGCCTTTGAGTTTGGCAATATTCAGGCAGGTGCTCGACACACCGCCACCGATACCCCAGATCAAAACAGTCTCATCGGGTTGCACGTCAGCGCGCGTCACCATCATACGCCACGACGTGATCGTCACCAGAGAAAACGCGGCTGCCTGGTGCCACGAAACCGATTCAGGTTTGGACGCCGTGTTGACGTGCGGCACCAGAACGTACTCGGCGAGCGTCCCGGCCAGGTGTTCGCCCAGCAGTCGATACCGCACGCACAGCGAATGCTCACCGGCATCGCAGAACTCGCACTCGTAGCACGATATCCCGGGATTGAACAGCACCTCCTTGCCAACCGTAGCACGGTCGACACCGTTACCAACTTCATTCACTACACCGGCGCCGTCGGCGCCAAGTATATGGGGAAAATCTAGAGTGATTCCCGGTATGCCGCCGAGCGTGAAGAGATCGAGCCGGTTGAGAGCTGCAGCTTTGAGTTTGACACGCACCCAGCCCGCCGGAATCTTCGATGGGGTTGGAACATCGGCGACCTCAAGCATCGAGATATCACCGTGCCCCCGGGCTACCAGCGCCTTCACTACCTAGCGCGCTACCCTGTGTTTCGCGTTACTGGCGGAACGAAACGCTGAGGATGCGCTCCGTAGGTTCTGGCGTACGAATCTCCAGCGGCCCTGCCGGCGCGCCACCCAACGGAAGCAGATAGAGTTTACTCGTCTGACCGGTAGCGGTAAGCGCGCTCACTATCATCGCAAGCAAATCGCCGTTCTTCGAAATGGCAAAGTCAGTCACGGCGAGACCCTGCGTCGATAATATCCCCCGAGCCCCCGACTCAATCTTCACAATCTCGTTTGCCCTAATGTACGAGAGGCTCTCATCCGGGAACCAGGCCGGTGAACTTTCTCGCTCCTGCGAACCGGTCACGTTCCGCTGATCGCTGCCGTCGAGGTTCATCGTGTAGATCTCGTAGTTTCCGTCACGAGTTGATGAAAAAGCGATCATGTTGCCGGCCGCATTGATGGCCGGTTGCGTGTTCGATGCCGGACCTTGGGTCAACCGAACTTTATCAGACCCGTCCAGGTTCATGGTCCATATTTGCGCGCTACCGGACTCGTTGGACTCGAAAATGATCCTGCTCCCGTCACGCGTCCATATAGGCTGATCTTCATTCGACGGCGACTGGGTAATGTTGCGGCGGTCGCTTCCATCCGCATTAGCAACAAAGATATCCCTAGTGTTTCCGACGAAGGAAACAAACGCGATCATCGTACCGTCGGGCGAGTACTCCGCGGCGAGATCGTGCTCGGGATCATTTGTTACACGGTTGAAAATGCTTGTATTGTTTCGCTCGAATGAAAATATGTCGAGGTTGTCGGCGCCTCTATTGGAGGAAACCAGAATTTCACCCTGAACAAACGCCCGCAGAGTGTCTGCTGCGCCCCAGGGGGTCCCAACGACAACATCGGCCACACCAAATCCGTTGGCGGTTACCGTTCCCTGCTCGTCCACCTCTACCACGGACTCATCGCTCGACGACCACGCGATACCGGTGGCGGGAGAGATCGGAGTTCCGTCGCTGTCGGTGAACTGTGCATTCAGCAAAAGCTGATCACCTATGCCAAAACCGGCGCGATGCGAACTCAGCAGCAACCCTCCGGCGATTACCTCAACGTTCCAGTCGGCTTGCAAACGGCCGGGCCCCGGAGCGCGAACAGAAATCGTGTCGCTGCCGAGAGCAAGCCCCGTGGCGAGCCCGGTCGAAACATCAAAACGTATTACGCTGGTGTCCCTCTGCGACCAGATGAGTACAGCCTCGGGCACAGGTGTATCGTCGGCGGCCAGCGCCTCAACGGTAAACTCTCTGAAACCACCGAGGGGAACGTAGACCGTCTGCGACATGCGCGGACTCACCACCAGATCCTCGACCTGACGATGAACGGTCACGTTCAGTCGTTGCTGCTGCAGAAAACCTGTAGCGACGATCTGCGCGGTGCCGGGTGTCCTGGCCATCAGCACTCCCAGAGGAGACACCGTAACAACAGCCTGGTTGGTCGACTGCCACTGCACTGAGGTAGCCGCAAGCCTCCGATTACCCTGGAGGGGAACAACAACGCGGGCCGTATCCTGCGTACCCGGCGACATGGATATGGCAGGCACTGGAAACGCGAACGCCGTCTGGTCTACCTGAACCGGAACACGGGCACTGAGACCACTCGCCGTCGTGACCTGAATCATCCCGCCCCCCGGGTTGATGGCGACAACCTGGCCTCGCTCGGTCACCGACGCGATACTGGGCTGCAGTGACGACCATGTCAGCCGTTGGGCGCTCGCAAGGTTACCGTCGGCCCGGAGAAATCTAGCTACGAGATTAGCACCCTCACCCTGAAGCATAAATAACTGTGTGGGATTGACCTGAAGCACGACGGCTATGCCCGACCCGAACTCGCCCTGCACGGCCGGCACATTACCTCCCCCCGTTATGGGAACGACACCGCCACCTCCTGTAACCTGCACAGCGATGGTACCGACTCTGCGGCCTACCCGCGCTTCAACAGTCGCCACACCGGGTGAAACACCAATCAATGTAGCGACGGTGGAGGCGTTCTGGTTAAACTCGACTCGAACCAGTCCGAGGTTGGTACTGGTCCACACAATGCGCGCAGTCGACAGGACGCCGCCGTTGGCACCGTAGGCCGTAGCCACCACCGGCTTCCGCTCACCGACGGTTATCGCCACGCTCGTGGGAGTGACCGTTATTTCGTCGACGTTCTGCGCCGACAGTTCCGGAACGACCAGTCCGGACACCAGCCCCATCGCCCCGACCCAAACCCAAATATCTGATCTCAGCATACGTCCGCGTTTCATTAATTACTAGGTTGAAAGCAACTGAATATGACAACAGCAACTTGCGAACGTAAGAGCCCCCATAGATGCGTGTCAAGGAGCCACATCACATGCCGAAACCGGCGGAAAATTGAGCCTTGCGCCCGCTCGCCCCAAACGCCAACTATGGGGCGCGCCACGCACCGGAATCGGGAAGGTACCTCCACGCTGAGAGGCAAGATTTCAGCAGATCTCGCGGGGCTGAAAGGAACACTGCACTCTGGATGTCGAGGTTTCGAGAACGCTAGCCTAGAGAACCCGGACAGGAATGGAACATGATCAAGAAGCTCGCTTTTGTACTGATGGCTTTGGGGTGCGCCGCGCCGGCCTCCGAAGCGCCTGATCCAACCGACGATATCGCAGCAATGCTGGATGCATCCGCATCCGCGTGGAACCGTCGGGACTTCGAAGCATTCACAGGCGACTACGCCAACGAGCCCACTACCACGTTCGTTTCGGGGGGGCGCGTGCAGCACGGCGCCGATTGGATTCGGGAGAACTACGCCCCAACTTTCGCGCCCGACGCGGTGCATGATTCGTTGCGATTCGAGGATCTGGAGGTTCGAGCGCTAGGTAACGCTCACGCGCTGGCGACCGCACGGTTCATCCTTTTTAGGGGGGACTCTACGACTGCTGAGGGTCCGTTCACGCTCATCCTGAGGAAACGCAACGGCTCGTGGCGAATAATTCACGATCACACGAGTTAGCCGAATCGTCCATCTAAGGCAGTGACCGCAAGATCCAGTAGACACCCAGGGCCGTGGTTATCGCGCCCATCGCCCGTGTTACCACTGACAGGGTCCTCACGGACGACGCGACCCGGGAAACGAGCGCAGCGGCCGTTGCGGAGTAGCAACCCATGGCCAGCATCGCACCCAACCCGAACGTGCCAAGGTATGCCATCGCCGCAGTGGCCTGAGAGATCATGGTCACGGGAATGAGCGCGATGACCGGAGCGGTTCCGGCCACTCCGTGGACCGCCCCCAGGAAGGTGGACGTATGCTGGTGACGTCTATGACGGCCATCTTCGTGGTGGTGCTCATGTTGGGCACGGCCTCTCAGGTGCGCGTGCAGATGGGCGTGCCCGCCGTGATCCTCCGGACGGTGGATATGGAGACTCGACGCACGGCGGTACGTCCAGATTCCCAGGACCACGAGTGCAGCTCCGACACCAGCCTCGCTCCACGCCTGATAGGAGGCCGGAATTTTCAAACCCAACCAGAATAAGACCGCTCCGAGGGCTAGCACCACCGCCGCGTGACCCAAACCCCAACGGAGACCGAGCACGAAGGCCGCCGAAATCTTCGGACGAAGCCCGGTAAGGCTTCCGACGGCGACCATATGATCGACTTCGAGGGCGTGGACGGCGCCAAGTGCAAGGGCGGAGAGATAAATTGTTATACTTGAATCCATTAATCTTCAGTGAGGAAAATGTCAGGGCAGCCACGAGACCAACGGCCCAAGATCAGACTGACGACACTTTCGCACGGCGCAGGTTGAGCCTGTAAGCTAGCTCCACAGGAGCTGGCGCAGGTTCTGCGCCACTTGCCTTCAGTCGATGATCCCCGAATTCTGGTCGGCACCAAAGCATTAGACGACGCGGCGGTGTTCCAGATGGGGGAAGATCGTGCCGTGGTTGCAACCGTGGACTTCTTCGCCCCCATCGTTGATGATGCTTACAATTTCGGAGCCATCGCGGCAGCCAACGCCCTCAGCGATCTGTATGCCATGGGATCGAAACCGTTGTTCGCGCTCAATCTAGTCGCTTGGCCCCGCGATCCGGAGATGCTTGAACTCCTCGGACAAACCATTCGTGGCGGTGCCGACAAGGTGCGCGAAGCCGGCGCGTTTGTTCTCGGCGGACATTCGATCGACGACAAGGAACCGAAGTACGGCCTAGTCGCCATAGGCGAGGCCCCGGCCAACGATGTAGTGACGTGCGGCGCCGCGCAGCCGGGAGATAAGCTGATTCTGACAAAGCCGATCGGCACGGGGATCCTCAGCACCGCGCTCAAGAGAGATATGATAACCGAACAGGAGATGTCGGATGCGGTAAAGTCGATGACTACTCTCAATGCCGGCGCGGCCAATGCCATGCGTTCGCTAGGAGACGCCGTTCACTCCGCCACCGACGTTACCGGATTCGGTCTGATTGGCCACCTCAAGAATCTGCTCGGATCCGCAGGTGTTGGCGCGCTGATTCATGCCGGCGCAGTCCCCAGATTTCCCTCGGTGCAGCAGGAGCTGGAAGCCGGCGCAGTTCCGGGAGGTACCGAACGCAACGTAGACGCAGCCGCAGCTTACACGGAGTGGTCGGGCGATGTACCCGCGAGCGAGCGAACGCTTCTTTGCGACGCCCAGACATCCGGTGGCCTTCTCATCGCGGTTCACCCCGATCACGTAGATCGACTGGTCGACGCTCTCGAGAAGAATCAGACGCCCGCGGCAGCCGTCGTAGGCGAGATAACGAAATCCCAGTCGGGCAAGATCGAGGTGGTTAATTGAGTTCCAGACACCGTTTCGTCTTGGTCCACGCAGACGAAAGCTGCCTCGGAAACCAGAATAGCACGCCTAGCCGTGGCGGTGGCGGAGCCCTGATCGAAGCTCGCGTTCGGGGTGAGATCGTACGCCACGACCTGTACATTCACTCCAGCGACGCGACCAACAACCGAATGGCGCTCACCGGAGCCATCAAGACTCTTGAAATCTTAGCTCGAAAAGGCAGCAAGCTTAGCATCGTATACGTTTCCGACTCGCAATATCTTGTAAAGGGAATGACGGAGTGGTTATCAGGATGGAAAGCACGGGGCTGGAAGCGCAAAGGTGGTAAGATCGAGAACCTTGAGCTCTGGCAATCCCTGGCCGCGATCGGTACGAAACACAGCATCGAGTGGAGCTGGGTGCGGGGGCACGCCGGCCACCCTAAGAACGAGTACGCGGACCGAATGGCCGTAAAGGCCGCTACGGACCAGATTTCATCAGGCGGCGTTGTCGAATCTCATTTCGATCAGTGGCTGGAGGAACAAGTCGCAAAGGGTAACTTAAAAGAATATGACCCAAACCTCGATTTCACCGACCACGAATCACGGAACTGAAGCCGCTGTGAGCAGATTCAAAGATGGTGTGCCGGAAAACACGCACCCGCTCAACATCGCTCAGAACGCAAGTGAAGCCGGTGTCGATCGAATCCCGCTGTTTGAGGTGTACATGAGGATGGCCGAGGAGTTAGCCAAGAGATCGACCTGCAGCCGTCTCCACGTCGGGACCGTAATTACCGACGCAAGACTCGAAAACGTCCTGGCGATAGGCTACAACGGCAACGCAAAGTCGCTGCCCAACAGGTGTGATTCGTCCGTACCCGGCAACTGTGGGTGCATTCACTCAGAAATCAACGCGCTCGTCAAGGCGCCGGGCGCGGTGAAGGACAAAGTTGTGTTTGTAACCGACAGTCCTTGCACATCTTGCTCGAAGCTCATGATCAATTCGGGCGTTACCCACGTCTACTACCGTAAGCTCTATCGCGATCCCAGCGGGATAGAGCTAATGGCTTCTGCGGGAATAACACCCGTGGTTTACGACCGCTGGGCCGACGAGTGGAGGTAACCGGGCACTGTGGATGATGTAGAACGTCTGTTCCACAAACTGGTCGACGTGCTAGCCAACTACCATCCCGACCGACTCAGTCAACCGCTGGAAGCATCTGAAATCTATCGGCGTTTCATACCTTATCGCCGCTTCCGCAGCGTGCTCAAGTTCGATACTAACCAGGACTATGAGATGGCGGTGCTGTCATTCTTAGCCGGGAAACATGGGTTTGCTTCGGTTGAGCCGCCGGAGGCGCGGGATGAGCTTGTGGCCGAAGCGGAGTCAATCAATCCCAACCCCAGTTTCATTCGAGAGCACGCTGCCGTCCGCGTGTACCTGAATTCGAACGAGGTAGCAAAGTATCTCGACCGACGAGAACCATACGCTCCGCCGGATGAAGAAGAACCCGAGGAGAGAGACGATGAAGGAGTAACCGATAGCGCGGACGCCAATGAGGTAGCAAAGTATCTCGACCGACGAGAACTGTACGCTCCGCCGGATGAAGAAGAACCCGAGCGGAGCGAAAAGGTGGACGATCACGACGATGAAGGAGTAACCGATAGCGCGGACGCCGAAGAACCGGAGTTGGATCAGTTCGAGAGGTGGGTGTGGGGGGGCACACGAGACGAAGAGCTCGTCGACGACGCCCCGGCCGAAGACAGCCAAGATGAACCTGCCGGGGAAAAAACCGAATCGGCCTTCGAACTTAGCTCAGAGGAACGTATGGACGTTTCTCTCTCAGTGACTGAAGAAGACGAAACACGCGCGGCGTGTATCCACTGCGAGAAAGACTTGCCCCTCAACCGGGAGGTCAAATTTTGTCCCTTCTGCGGAGGCGATCAAACGAAGCGCGAATGCAAGGCCTGCGGCGAAGAACTGGAGCTGGGCTGGAAATTCTGCATAGGCTGCGGTGAAACTTTCCAGGATTGATGTCGGCCGTCGCCGTCGAACTCCCAACAAATGAGGTAGCAGAACAGTTCGAGGCGGTTATCTAACCTCGCTTGCCCCCCTATCCGGCCCCAGTGATATTCCAATCGCTAGTCCGGTCATACCCTAGCATTAGATAACGGAGCCAACCCATGAAGACGCAGGGTAAAGATAAAGACGTAGTATTCCTCTCTGGTGTTCGAACCGGTTTTGGTAGTTTCGGCGGCACACTGAAGGACTTTTCAGCCACACAACTCGGAGCAATCGCTGCTAGGCACGCCATCGAACGCAGCTCGGTGGAGGCAGCGTCCTTCGATCATGCTGTATTTGGTAATGCCCAGCAGACATCCGCTGACGCCATCTATTTGGCGCGACACGTAGCCCTTCAGTCGGGCCTACCGAACGAAACACCGGCAGTAACCGTAAACCGCCTTTGCGGTTCGGGTTTCGAAGCTATTATCCAGAGCGCGCAGCAAATTCTACTCGATGAGTCGCAGTGTGTCCTGGCAGGTGGGTCTGAATCCATGAGCCAGGCGCCTCACGTAGTAAGGGGAGCGCGATGGGGACTGAGGCTCGGCCCGGTATCGCAACTCGCTGATTCTCTCTGGGAAGGATTAACAGACCCCCAGTGTGGTTTTTCCATGGCGGAAACCGCTGAGAACCTGGCCGAGAAGTACAAGCTCGACCGTAAGGATGTCAACGAAGTAGCGTTGCGTAGCCAACTGAAGGCCAAGGAGGCGTGGGACGCCAACGTCTTTGAGGACGAAATAGTACCGGTGCCTATTAAGGATCATAAGACGAAAGAGATGGTCGACTGGGGCGCCGACGAGCACATGCGGCCGGATACTACTCTCGAAGTCCTGATGAGTCTTAAACCTTACTTTAAGAAAGACGGTCTCGTCACAGCGGGAAACGCTTCCGGTATCTGCGATGGTGCGGCGGCAACTGTGGTAGCCTCGGAACAGTTCGCAGAGGCCCACGGACTAAAGCCGATTGGACGGTTAGTAGCATGGGCGGTTGTTGGAGTTGAGCCGAAGTACATGGGTATCGGACCGGCGCCGGCGATAACCAAGTTGTTAGCGAAGGCGGACATGAGTCTCGCTGACATAGATCTTATTGAGGTCAACGAAGCATTTGCACCTCAGTATCTTGCTGTTGAGCGAGAGCTGGACCTGGACCGTGACAAAACGAACATTCACGGAGGTGCAATCGCCATCGGCCACCCACTGGCTGCCAGCGGAGCCCGGATAACACTGCATTTGCTGCACGCACTCCATCAGACCGGTGGGCAGTTTGGAATCGGATCGGCCTGCATAGGCGGCGGGCAGGGTGCGGCAGTACTCGTCGAAGCGCTCTAACGAGCGGGTTCTCAGACCAGTTCCCCGGTTACAGGGATGGACGATCAAACGCCAGAACAAGTACCAGCGAGAAGAATAGACCGTCAGGCTCTCGAGCGAATTATTCTGCGAGCCGCAGAACTGCAAACCAGAGAGCGCGATCTTGGGGAAGGCCTAACCGAATCCGATCTTCTCGCTTTGGGTGAAGAAGTCGGCATTCCAAAATCGTTTCTTCACCAGGCGATGCTCGAGGAAACGTCGCGATTGCAGTACGAGTCCAGCGGCTTGCTCGATCGGCTGATGGGCCCCTCACACATAGCGGCTGGCAGAACAATTTCGCGATCCAAGTCCGACCTCGACAGGGCACTGGCAAGATGGATGACCGAAGTCGAGCTGCTCACGGTAAAGCGGCGCTACGCTGACGGAACCTCCTGGGAGGCGCGGGGAGATCTATTTTCCACGATCAAGCGGGCTCTGGGTTTTGGAGGACGGCGTTACGAACTCGCCCGGGCAAAAGAGATCCGCGGGGTCATTACCGAATTGGATTCCGAAAGCAGCCACGTAACTCTAGTCGCGGACATGTCGACCTCTCGCTCGCAGCACCTAACCGAGGCAGCGGTCGCGGTTGCAGGCGGCGCGGTAGCAGGCGGCATAGCAGTTGTTCTCGGATTCGCTTTGTCCTTCGCGATAATCCCTATAGCTTTGGGCGCCGGCATCGGCACCCTGATAGCGCGGTCGCGGCTGTCGGGAGTTGAAAAGATGAGTGTGGGACTTGAACGGATAAATGATGGACTCGAACGCCATGAGATAAAGGCGGGCGAGCCGGGTGCCGCTGCTCAGTCGCCGTTAAAGAAGATCGCAGACGAAATACGAAAAACATTACCGGCTGATTGGAAATAAGAGAATGAGCGAAATAAAGAAAGTTGGAGTACTCGGCTGTGGTCTCATGGGCCGCGGAATCGCGCAGGTGGCTGCCCAGGCGGGTTTCGCGACGATAGCGCGCGATATTAGCGATGAGTTTACGGGCAAGGCAAAGGCAGCAATAGAAAAATCTCTTGGAAAGTTCGTCGCCAAAGGCAAGATGTCGGCAGAGGACCGTGACGCAGCGCTCGGCAATCTCACCTTTACTATCACCGTCAGCGATCTGAAAGACTGTGACATAGTCGTTGAGGCGGTGACCGAAGATCTGGAACTCAAGAACGAACTGTGGCGCGAGTTGGACGGGCTCTGCGGCCCGGAAACCATCTTCGCAACCAACACGTCGAGTCTGACGGTCGCCGCGATGGCAGCCGCAACGGACCGGGCTGACCGTTTTGTAGGACTGCACTTCTTCAACCCTGTACCGCTAATGAAGTTGGTAGAGGTAGTGCGTACGGTAACTACGAGCAACGATACCTTCGCAACGGCGATGGAGTTTGCCAGGAAGTTGCGCAAGGAACCGATCGCGGCTAAAGACAACTCCGGCTTCATAGTGAACCTTCTTCTTGTGCCCTACCTCATCGACGCGATCCGCGCAGTCGAGCAGGGAGTTGGCTCGGTGGAGGACATCGACAAGGGAATGGTTCTCGGCACGGGCTACCCGATGGGTCCGTTCACGCTGCTTGATTTCGTCGGCTTGGATACGACTTACAAGATCGCGGAGATCATGTTCGACGAATATCGGGAAAGACGTTACGCACCGCCTCCCCTGCTGAAGCGCATGGTCATCGCAGGAATGTACGGGAAAAAATCAGGCAAAGGGTTTTACGACTATGCAACCGATCCACCCACCGTGAGCGACTTGGGAGTCTGATTGTGTGGAAGACTCCCGCAGAACTTCACGCCATACTCAATGACGCGCCGGCAGCCCTGCTGGTGTTCGCTGTGATTCTCGACTTCGTGGGCGAGTTTACCAAGAAAGAATCCATACGAACCGCTGGATTCTGGTCGCTCATCGGTGGAACTGCCGGCGCGATCCTTGCCGTCCTCTCCGGCCTATTAGCCGAGTCGTGGGTCGAACATGGAGAAACCGCGCATGCGCTGATCGAACAACACGAAAGGTTCGCGCTCATTACCACCTCACTCTTCATCATATTGGCCATATGGCGCTTATACCGCCGGGATAAACTCCCCGATGTAGAGCGGAAGATCTATCTGGGCGTGGCGGCGGGCGGCCTCGCACTGATCGTGTGGGTCGGACATCTGGGCGGACAGGTGCTGTTTCGCTATGCAGGCGGAATTCCGACCGCGGTGATGGAAGCGGCGATACGAGACCGGCAAACCGAACATACTCACGCACCTGGTGAGGAACATGATAACACGCCGGATGCCGAGCAGCCCGACTCGACGGCCGGAGAAGGCGGTGTAACCGGAGGAGAAGGAGAGGTGCATGTGCACGACGATGGATCCGAGCACATAGACTGACTTCATTGTCGCACCGGTTAGCTCTAGTTGTCCCACTGCTCATCTCACTCGCTCTGGGTTGCGGCGCATCGAGCATTCGTACCCGGCTCAGCCCGTTGGCTGGCGCCGTTGTTGACACTCTCGATCTAGCTGCAGCGGCTGTTATCGAGCTAGTCGATTCCGTGATAACGGCTGGTGGAATCGAGATCAAAGTCGTCAGTCCCGCCGAGGGATATCTGGAAACACAATGGTTCGATACGCTCACCGAGACGCCGGTGGACTCGGGCAACGATTCCGACGCCGTAGTTCGGATGCGTTTCTGGGCAGATCCGGTGCGGGCGGGAGTGCAGGCCCAGCTCATCAGTGAAGTTGTCTATTTACAGAGAATCGACCCGTCCCTCCCCGAAAGAGAACTGGAGACTCTCGCTCCGCCGGGTCATCCTGGATACGCCTTGCTGCAAGAAATCGTGGAACAGATCGAGAACCCCCACGCGCCGTTGGATTCTCTTTAGACAGCTCTGGCCAGTACTCCGAAGTAGAGCTGGCACAGCAGATTGCTCCGGGCAATCAGCGACGACATTAGTGCGGTTCTGTAGACCTGCGGCCGGCTGATCTTGATCCCTTCCCCACGACCGAGAGCGTGGCTCCGTCGCTTTACGAGCGCCAGTGTCTTGAGAGCCAGAAACATCGATACCAGGCAAAACATCCGAATTCCATATTCGGTACGGGGCAGGCCCAAGCAGTACTCGAGCGCAAATTTCAGGTGTTCTTTGGCTCGGGCCACAAGCGAAAGGACGATCTTCTGTGCTGCGGCGGCGTGGTCGGGTTCAAAGAAATCTTCTTGCGTTATCCCAACCGACCGGCATGCATCCCGCGGAATAAAATACCTGCCACCCGCGGTATCCACACACAGATCCTTGATGATATTTGTGAGTTGGAGTCCAAGACCAAAACGGCGCGCTAGAGATTTGTGTTTTTCGTTCGCTATATCGCGTTCGTCGTAGAAGAGATCCGTTAGTAGATTCCCAACGGTCCCAGCCACGAAGTAGCAATACTGCTCCAGGTCATCGGTAGTCTCGACACCTCCTGAAATCTGGTCTGCGGGATGGCTGCTCTTAGAAACATACTCCGCCATACCATCGCACATCTCTTGCACCCAAGGCCTAATGCATGATTTCTTCGATTCCGGAAACGAGTGAAACTCGTTGAGCACCATATCACACCGCCGGACCAACTCTTGATCGGCGGTAGCATTTTTGTCAAACGCACATTGAAGGCGATTCAGGTCGGGCATGTGAGGAGAATCTAGGCTGTCTCGGAAAATACCCAGCAGTTGCACTTTCTCCTCGACTCGCAGTAACTCATTTGGCGAGTCCTCGAGGGTATCCGCTATACGGCACAGTAGGTAGCTAACCGAAACCGGATGCTTCAACCTTTCGGGTAGGAAGCTGATGGAGAGTGCGAACGTGCGAGAGACTCTCGGTAACATGTTCGCGCAAAAACGCCGGCGATCTACTGTATCCAACTCATCCTGCGCCACCCTCATCTCGGCGCTTGACAGAGTTCCGGTACGGCTGGCCGTCGTTACCACGCTGTCTCCTTCGTTCGTGCGCACGCTTCCTCCGTGGGAAGCTCAACATAGTACAAGACCCATCCGTAACCAAGTACCCCTAAACGAAATCGCCGAGCTATGTCAAATCGGCTAGATTTCAAATAATGTCCAGCCCCCCTCCCCCTTCAAAACCCCGCTCATTTAGCGGTCTTTTCGAGACCGGTGAGATCGTAAGGGCTGCATACAGCGAAGGTGCGGGGCCGCTGAGAATCGTACCAAGCGCTGTCGCCGTCCCAGCGAACATAGCAGATCTAGTGTCCTTGATCCACCATGCTAGGAAGGAGGGTCTTTCGCTTACCCCACGCGGAGCCGGTAGCGCAATGCCAGGTGGAAACATTGGGCCGGGAATCGTGGTCGACCTGAGCAAGTTCGACGCCGCGTCAATCGACCCGGTCACTTCAATCGCGAGGGTAGGGGCGGCGACTACCTACAAGCGACTGGACGCAATGGCATGTGCTGTCGGCAGCCGCCTCCCTCCCGACCCGTCCAGTGCCAAGTTCTGTACTCTCGGCGGCATGATTGCAACCAACGCAGCGGGACCGCGCTCGCTCAAGTACGGAAGCATACGCAACTGGGTATCTGCCTTGCAGATTGTGACAGCCGACGGTGAGGTTGCGACCATTAGTCGAGAAGGTTCCAGCGATGCAACGGCTGCAACCGCTCGATTCGAGCAGCATGTTTCCCCTGAAATCGACCGACGTGCTGCTACTATCTCCGCGAGCTACCCGAAAACAACTAAGAATTCAGCGGGATACGCCCTCGATAAATTCTTGATTAGTCGCAGCCCGGTCGACCTCATCATCGGGTCGGAGGGAACGCTTGCCTTTGTTGTGAGCGCACAGCTCCGTCTGAGTCCTATTCCTACGGCCGTCGGAGCACTGTTGCTTACCGTAGCCGAACTGGATGCTCTCTCTACCCTGATCCCGGCGCTCAGATCGTTTGACCCTCCCCCCTCTGCACTGGAACTGATGGACCGTTCACTCCTCAGGTACGCCACGGCCCGCGTCCCCTCGAATGTCTCCGACGCCGCTGCCCTGCTTATCGCTGAGTACGAAGCAGAGAACGCCACTCAACTCGAAGAGCTGTTGACTGAGATTCAAAGAAAGTGTGCCCATGAATGCACTTCAATCGAAGCGGTGGCGGATGAATCTGAACTAGATGAACTCTGGGCCGTACGGCACGCTGCCAGCTCTGCATTGGCCAATTTACCGGAGACGAAGCGGTCGCTTCAGATCATCGAGGATGGTTGCGTACCAGTAGAAAAGCTCGCCGACTATTTGAATGGAATCCATAGAGCCGCCGAGCAGGTTGGCATCGAAGTGGTCGCGTTCGGCCACGCCGGCGACGGTCACGTACATGTAAATGCGCTTGCTGATACGACGGACCCCGATTTGACGCGACGGCTCAGTTCATTGCTCGACGCTGTAACGGATCTGGTGCTCAGTCTCGACGGATCACCCAGCGGAGAACACGGCGACGGCCGCATGAGAGCGGGGCTGTTACAACGAATGTACGGACCCGAGGTTTTCGATCTCTTCACCAGAGTCAAATCGGCGTTCGATCCCGATAACATACTGAACCCGGGAGTGATAGTGCCGATCGACGCTGAGCCGATCTTCGAGAATCTCAAGGTGGGTGCACACGCCACTCCAATACCGGAGGTGGTGGCCTCCAGACTCAGGCGCATCGAGCGCGAAGCTGGGTGGGGTCCCGCAATTGAGTTCGTGCAGGACCTTTCGCCCTAGTTCCGGTTAGCTGTCCGAATCGTCGTCGTTCTTCGACTCGTCTATTACTTTCTGCGCAACGTCGGACGGCACTTCCTGGTACTTAGAGAACGACGCCACAAACGTGCCCCTTCCGTGGGTAATCGAATGGAGCTGCGTGGAATATTTGTACATATCGGCTTCGGGCACCATAGCTTTGACCTTAGTCAGCCGACCGTCGGGTTCGGAGCCTAGGATCTGTCCACGCCGCGCAGACAGGTCTCCCATAACGTCTCCGAGGTTCTCGTCCGGGGTCCATATCTCGACTTCCTGGATCGGCTCCAGCACGACCGGGTGCGCGCTCTCCATGC
>JACZUR010000107.1 GCA_022573095.1 Gemmatimonadota bacterium
CACTGGATCAGAATGGCGTCGGAACAGGTGGCCTTTCAGGGATTGCCAGCCCGCGTGTGCTGGCTTGGCATGGGCGATCGAGCCAAGTTCGGGCTTGCCATCAACGAACTGATTCAGACCGGCGAAATCTCCGCGCCCATCGTCATCGGTCGAGACCACCTCGACACCGGATCGGTGGCGTCGCCGTTCCGGGAGACCGAGGGGATGCTGGACGGTTCGGACGCCATCGCTGATTGGCCGATACTCAACGCGCTGCTCAATACAGCATCGGGTGCTTCCTGGGTTTCCTTTCATCACGGTGGAGGTGTCGGGATCGGTAACAGTCTGCATGCTGGGCAGGTGATCGTGGCCGATGGTACTGATGATGCGGCGCGCAGATTGGAACGGGTATTGAACAACGATCCTGGAATCGGTGTTGCGCGGCATGTCGACGCCGGCTATGAGGGAGCCATCGAAACAGCGACGGCGCACAACATCAAGATTCCCATGAAGGCGGTTTAGGCGCTGGCTACTCTCTTAGTTGGTGCAAGACAGGTTGTTACCTGCCGCGGGCCCGCCCGGGCGCGGCGGGGACCAGAGATGGCCGATCTGGAGGTTCTGGACAAGGACCCGGCTGTCTTGATCGATGACAACGGATATGTAGCCGATGTGGGTCGGCGCTCCGATCTGGAAATTCCCGGCGAGTGTAGTGAAGTAGAGGTCGACGGGGTGTTGTTTCCGGGTTTTGTAGACTCTCACACTCATTCGGTATTTGGAGCCGCCCGTCTCGCGGATCATGAGCGGCGAGCACGGGGAACCGACTACATGGCCATCGCTGCCGAAGGCGGCGGAATCCTTTCCTCTGTGCAGAGCGTGCGGGAGACCAGCAAGGAAGATCTGAAAGATCTCACGACTCGACGTCTCAACGTCTTGGCAACTCTGGGTTCAACCACGGTCGAAGTAAAATCCGGTTATGGTCTCTCTTTGGAAGCGGAGCTGAAACAGCTCGAAGTCATCGATGAAGTGTCCGGTAGCGCGCCCGACATCATTCCCACGTTCTTGGGAGCGCACGAAGTACCGGCGGAGCATCGAGAGAGGCCCGACGAGTACGTTGATCTCGTGGTCAACGAGATGATGCCGGTTGTGGGACAAAAGGGGTTAGCACGCTTCTGTGATGTTTTCTGCGAACCAGGCGTATTCACGGTAGACCAGTCCCGCCGGGTTTTGGAGGGTGCGCGGAAGTGCGGATTGATGCTGAAAATTCATGCCGACGAACTGGATGGGTCGGGTGGCGCGGAACTGGCGGTGGAACTCGGCGCTGTGAGCGCGGATCACCTCGCGGCAATCTCGCCCGGCGGGATAGAGGCGATAAGCCAAAGCGACACCGTAGCAGTATTTCTGCCGGGTAC
Source organism: Gemmatimonadota bacterium (assembly GCA_022573095.1). Taxonomy (GTDB): domain Bacteria; phylum Gemmatimonadota; class Gemmatimonadetes; order Gemmatimonadales; family GWC2-71-9; genus B16T1B5. Next base: position 1,389 of record JACZUR010000107.1, read on the forward strand.
CATGTTGTTTCTAGGGAAGAGTTGCGTCGCGCCGGCCCGCCAGATCATCGCAGCCGGTGGGGCGGTTGCCCTTGCCACTGACTTCAATCCCGGGAGTTCTCCCGGCATGAGCCTCCCGCTCATGGGTGCGATGGGCGTTTCTCAGTTGCGCATGTTACCTGCGGAGGCGGTTGTCGCCATCACCGTCAATGGAGCAGCGGCTGTCGGGGAGGCAGCCACGCGCGGTCAGATAGCTGCTGGGTTCCGCGCCGACCTGACGCTTGCGTCGGTGAGAGACTGGAGAGAGTTAGTCTACTGGTATGGTGTAAATCTGGTTTCCCGTTCTTGGGTGAAAGGCTCGCCTTGTCACTCAGGCTATGGTTCCGTAAATTACCTTTCTTGAATGAGTTCGCGCACAATTCAACTCTCGTAGGTTGAGGTAACACTGAATCTTCCTAAGCTAAAAGACAAGGCCCGCAAGCACGAGTTGAAGGATCAGGTAGACAAGGCTATAGCTGTCTACGCAGAGATCGTCCGCAATCTGGAAGGCACCCCGGAGATGGACGCCGAGCTAGCGCTCTACAATAAACTCGGCGACTTGTATCTGAAGAAGAACTCGGTTAACGACGCGGTCGAGATATACGAGAAGGCGGCCCGCAGATATACCGAGACCGGATTCCCCAATAACTCCATAGCACTCTATAACAAGATCCTCCGTAGCGCTCCCGGCAGGACGGAAGCGTATTTGGAGCTCGGCAAGCTAATGATCGAGCGCCGTTTCACTCCGGAGGCCAAAAAGCATTTCCGAGAGTATGTCGAACGGATGGATAAGAACGGCAAGACAGACTACGCGTTCGACGCTCTGAAGAAATTTGCGGATTCCTCCGCTAACACCGAAGACACGCGCGTAACCGTCGCGGAACTGCTGGAGGAGATGGCGAAGACCGATGATGCCCGGGAACAACTGGCGAAGTTGTATGCCGAGGCAGAGTCGGAAGGGGACGAGCGCAAGGTCAGGAGAACGCTGGAGAAGATGAAGGCCATCGATCCCGACTTTAAACCGGAGGCGCACGAAACCGCGGACGCGGGCGCTAGCAAATCCGTTCCGGGATCTAGCGACATCGTCTTCCTTGATTTCGACGCAGTAGAGGAACCTGCCGCCGAGGACAGCCCGGCGGCCGTCGAAACCGAAGCAGCAGCTGTTGAGGGTATTGAAACCACCGCCGTCGAAGGTCTGGGCGCCCAGGAGGAAGTGGCCGTCGGCGGTGACGATCTGCAGCTTGAGCGGAGTGGAGTCGAGGAGGGACTAGACCTCGAACCGAGTGGCGCGGCCAGAGAGTCGACTGCTCTTGATTTGTCGCTAACGGATGAAGACATCGACCTGGCGCTCGACATGCCGGAGGATCTCGAAAAGCCCGGAGCGGTGGCGGCCTCTGAAGGGGCGCCGACGCTGGAGGAGCTGCAAAACGCGGTTTCCGCGAACCCGGAGAATCCAGCAACACGACGCGAGCTGGCTGAGGCTCTGATTGAAAACGGCGATAGGCAGAGAGGAATAGAGGAGTTGGACGCTGCTATGCAAGGTTTCCAGTCTGCGAAGGACTGGAATCATGCCCTCGCGTGCGCCGACTTGGTACTTCGTTTGGACCCCAACAATATCGAGCATCACCAGAAGAAGGTGGAGTTCGTTTCTCATGTTGAAGATAAACCGCGGTTGGTCACGGCCTACCTTGCTTTCGCTGACGCATTGGTAAGGGAGGGCGACATGGCGCAGGCTCGCTCCGCCTACCTGAGTGTTTTGGAACATGATCCCGTAAACGCCGAGGCCAATTCCGCTCTGGAAACCGTAGTACCGGCGCCGGAGCCGCAAGCAGTCGCCACTCCTGAGAGTGGAGACTTCGTGGATCTAGCTGCGCTGATTCTGGACGATGAAGATGAGCCCGCTGACAAGAGCAGCCGCATGAGAACACGGGATAGCATGGTGTCATCTGGCGATGAACAAGCCGATTTTAGTGCCGTTCTGAGCGAATTCAAGAAGGGGATCGAGGAAAACATTGCTGAGGACGATTCCGAAGCCCACTACGATCTTGGAGTGGCATTCAAAGAAATGGGTCTGTTGGATGAAGCTATCGCCGAATTCCAGAAGGCGTTGAGAGGTTCGCAAGCCCGACTTAAGACGGCGGAAGCACTTGGAATGTGTTTCTTCGAGAAGGGACAGCACTCGGTTGCCGCAACAGTGTTGAAAAGGGCTATCGATTCTGATGAGGGCACCGACGACGACAAGATCGGTATGCTCTACTGGGCAGGGCGCTGCGAAGAAGAACAGGGGAACGGCGAGTCAGCACGGAATTACTATCAGAGAGTATTCGCTGTGGATATCCAGTTCGAGGACGTCGGTGACAGAGTTGCCAACCTCGCATAGAGGATTGTTTCCTACTCGGAAGATCACATGCAACAACTAGCTCCCGTAACGCTGGCTTCTCTGCAGGAGCGGATCGAACCCCAGCTGGAAGCCGCTTACGATGAGCTGTGCCGCATCGTGGTTACCGATTTTCCGCTCGTCACCGACGTCAATTCCCACCTGTTGCGACTCAAGGGTAAGATGTTCCGGCCCACGTTGCTACTTCTCTCAGCGGAGGCCGTGGGCGGAGGCTCGAAACGAGAAGAGACGCTGGCCGCGACGGTCGAGTTGATACATCTAGCGACGCTCGTTCACGACGATTCTGTAGACCACTCTGTCCTGAGACGGGGTCAACCAACAGTTAACTCGGCGTTCAGCCACCAGGTAGCTGTTATAATGGGAGACTACCTGTACTCCAGAGCTATTCTCGCACTTGTCTCCCTCGATGATCCGCGTCCGCTGCAGGTCATGGCGATGGTAACAAACGAAATGACCATTGGTGAAATGAGGGAACTCGATGCCTTTGACCGTCTCAGCTACGATCAGGAAAGTTACGACGCTCTGATAAGATCGAAAACAGCCTCCCTGATGTCCGGTGCCTGCGAAGTAGGCGCCCTTGCTGGTGACGGAGAGCATCGAGAGTACCTTAAGCGGTACGGAATGCTGCTTGGAATGGCGTTCCAGGTGACCGACGATGTCATCGACTACACGGAGTCCGAATCGGTCACTGGCAAACCATCAGGATTGGATCTACGCGAGCACAAAGTAACCCTACCGCTGATCGCAGCGCTGCCGAACATGAGTGCGAGCGAACGAGCGCTTGTGAACGGGCTGATGGCAGATCCCGAGCCTTCTGAAGATGTCATCGCAGCCGTTGTCGATGTCGTTTCCGAGAATGGGGGGATCGGGGCGGCACGCGACCGGGCGGCCGGTCTGGCGCGCGACGCCGCGCGGGAACTGGAACATGTTCCGGATGGTGTGGCAAAGGAAGGATTGAGAGACTGCTTGACTTATGCAATCGAACGGCACAGCTAGGCGCGGGGGCAACACATGTCGATAGGCCCAAGAAAACCCGTCTTCTATATGGGAGTTCTCGGCATCGGGTTCGCCGTCGGCGGTTTTTTGTCAGCGCTGTTGGAGAGATTTTTGCCGCAATCGTCGGCTAAGACTTTCTTCACGTGGACTGTTGCCCCATCCGTAGGCCCAGTTCACCTTGACTTGCTGGTAGTCAATATGACGCTCGGCCCTATCGGCGTACGCGTGTCTCTATTAGCTATTATAGGTGTACTTCTAGCGTATTTAGTTGCGCGGTCACTTTTTTGAAGTAGTTGTGAGGCGGTTATGCCAACTATAGGCCCCATGGAAGCCATTCTGGTGCTGCTTGTCGTGCTGCTCGTGTTCGGCGCGAAGCGGCTGCCCGAGGTGGGCTCTTCGCTCGGGAAGGGCATCAGAGAGTTCAAGAAGAGCATCCGCGAGGTCAAGGACAGCGTCGACGAAGTCGATAGCGGCCCGACGGTAAGTCGCCAGATCGATTCTGGTGCGGATGATGGCGAGCCGAAAAAGCTAAGCGAATAAGCCCGCGCTGCGGCGGGTGCCAACGGCTCTTTTAGAATCCTTGTGGAATTCCGGGGAAACCGCCGCCCTCAGCTAGTTCGCGCTGTATTTCCTCGATCTCGCGTCTCCGGTCGATCAGATCGACATCCTCTCTCAAGGCTGCCAGATAACCCCTTATCCTGGAATCTCTCTCTCTCGCAGTCGCGTCCTGTCTCAGTGTCTCCAACTGCGCCAAGAATGAGCTGCTGTCAGCCACGAATCTGGAGAGGGGCATTACTGCAACCAGCATTCCCAGATCCGACTCGAACGGTCCGGCAACTTGTCCGAACTCTCGTCCGAACGCCGCACCGATCGCCTGCGGCTGACCCAACATGTGGGTGCCGGCGTTCCGACGAGTCACCGGCCCCACACTGTCTACCGAGAACCCGGGCCGCGCGGCGAGTGAGAACAGATTGCCCTGCGGGCCTATCTCATCGAGCAAACGCTCCACCAGCTGTCTCGCGACCTCTGTCTTCTTCGCCGTAAGCGCGGCGTTCCGTACAGTAGCTTCGATTTCCCCCAGCGGCGGCAGTTGCTCCGGTATTACGCTGTCCAGGCGGAAGAGATAGTATGCCTCTGGGTTCTCGACCACCTGGGAGGTCTCCCCCGGCAGGGTCTCGAAAGCCCAGATTCCGACATCTGGTACTCGGAACCTCCCGATTGTGAGGCGATCCAGTTCAAACAGACGGCCGGCCGGAATAATCGGTAATCCGAACCTGTCTGCAACCTCATCAAGCGCTCCGGGTTCGATTTGCTCCGCTCCGAAGATGTCAAGCGAATCCGCCATGTCCTCAACTTCAGCGAGGTGGTCGCCGCGCAGCTCGAATGCCACGAGTATGTGACTCGGGTTGTAGGTATCACCGTTGCGTGATTCCAACCGGATGATATGGTAGCCGAACGGCGTGAGAATCGGCTCTGAGATCTCTTCCGGATCGAGCGCGAGCGCCGCCGACTCGAATGCTTGATGAAATCGGCCTAAGGCAACCTCTCCGAGGTTTCCTCCGCTCGCGCGACTGGCGGAATCGGCCGATTCGCTCGCGGCCACTTCCTCGAAGTCAGCTCCCTCCAACAGCCGGCGGCGGATGTCGCTCGCGAGAGCCAGTGCAGCGGCGGAGTCCGCAGCGTTGGTGCGTCGCGAGACCGACACGTAGCTGACGTAGGCGGCCGCCGGTCTGCGATACTCATCCGCGTGCTCTCGATAATACGACTCTAGTTCTGCCTCGCTGAGCGCGGCTTCATCATCCGATATGGCGGTGTTGGGCTGGATTATCGCGACCGCAACGATCGCTGAATCGTGCCCGTCACGATAGTCCCACCACAGCGAATTGTCTGAGACGTAAACATCCGTCGCTAATTGCTCGTAGAGCTTGACTCGCGGTATCTCGGAGCGATAGCGCGACTCGAGAGCAAACAAGAACTGCGGGTCGGCACCGGCAGCCAAGTATCTCTGATACTTCGCAATATCAAACTGACCGTCTGTCTGGAAGTCAGACGCCGACATCACCTCCGGCGGTGGACTGGTCTGGGCTGCGGCACGTACTTCTTCATCGGAAAGCCCCTTGGGCGCCACTGGTCGCGGAATTTCGGTAACCGCCAACGCTTGCTCGTCGGCTGGTGCGAGGTCGAGAGTATCCTCTTGTTCCATTGGTTGATCTTCCGATGCCATCAGTCTTCCCTCCCTAGTTTTGATGTGACCGCGGCGGTGCCGGTGCCGCCTATCTTGGCCCGCTGGGTTGGTGGATCAAAACCCCAATCTACGGAGTTCCTCCTGTATGTCCTTGGCTTGATTGATGGTCTTTTGCAGGGTTTCGGTAACCGAGCTGACGCTCGATCCCAGACTCCCTGCTTGGAGAGATGCCAGCTCAATCCGTGTTCTGGCTAGCGATGCTTCACATTGGTCGCACTGATATAGAACTTCGTCGACCTTGGTTTGTTGATTGTTGATCAGATCCAACCGGTCTTTATGGGAAGCGACATTCTCTACCCTGATCTCGCCCCGCCTTTCGTCGGCTCCGTTTCGTTTAAGTGATTGAATCTCTTTCTCAAGATCTTCAATGTCATGTTCCAGTCTCTGTTTGTTGGAAGCATGGATCGCTTGCGAGAGTTGAAGACCAACCGACAGCACGTTCAGTCCCTGTTGATACGTCTCGTCGGCCAGGGCCGGTATATGTGACAACGACATGGCGTCAATATCATCTTGACGCTCCAACACCAGCCGGAGTTGTTCGTATTCGTAGTCCAGGGCC
>JACZUR010000108.1 GCA_022573095.1 Gemmatimonadota bacterium
ATAGTGTTGGTGGCGAGTGACGGCGGCGACGGGCTTCTCGAGGCTCTGGCGGGTCGTCTTACCCAGGTTACCCAGCACACGGTCACTGGGCCGTTGAAGAAGAGCGTCCACGCGAAGGTGGGGTGGTTTTCGCCCATTTCAGCTGTGATTGAGTCCCGCCTGGCATGTGGCCTCTCCTTGCTCCGTGATCGGGAGCGAGATCCCCTTACGACGACGTCGCGAGGCGTGGGCGAGTTGATCTTGCAGGCTGTGGAACTGGGCGCCCGGGAGATCTTCGTGGGGCTCGGTGGGAGCGCCACCGCAGATTGCGGGTTGGGAATGGCCCGCAGCTGGGGATGGGGTTTTGCAGACAGCGAGGGAAATAGTGTTGCGGCCAGTTATCAGCTAGAGCGTCTGAGTACTGTTTCCCCGGGTATCCCTCCCGGGGTGAGTCTTACCGGTCTCTGCGATGTATCGAACCCGCTGACCGGTCCCAACGGTGCCGTTATCTATGTTCCGCAAAAGGGGGGCTCGGAGGACGAGTGCGCTGTTCTCGAACGGGGATGGGTGCAGCTGGCTCGGATTATGGCCCAGATGTGCGGACGAGATTATAGCCAGATACCTGGTACCGGGGCCGCCGGTGGTATCGGCTTCGGATTGATGGCGTTCGCAGGGGGAGAACTCGTATCGGGCTCGGACTGGGTGCTACAGACCCTTGGGTTCGAAGACGCGCTGGCCACGGCCGACCTCGTGGTTGTCGGAGAGGGGAAGTTTGACGAAACGTCGCTATGGGGAAAGCTTTCCGGCAATGTGCTGCGCAGAGCGTCGCAGACGGGAGTTCCGGCGGTGCTCGTGTCGCCGCAGGTCGCTGCGGCGGACACTTTTGGCGCTCACATAGTTACCGGCGGCGCGATTTGGGACCGAGAGGAGCTATATCGGCGTTCTCGCGAGGGCATTGCCCACGCCCTTAGCTTGCTCGCCCCATAGCGGCCGTCTATCTTGCCACTCCAACATCTGACGTAACGTATTCCAGAACATTCTAGTGCTACAGGTGCGATGGGCGAAGCATCACTTATGGATAAGATCGTCTCACTCGCTAAGAGACGGGGTTTTGTGTTTCAGAGTTCTGAGATCTACGGCGGATTGGGCTCAGTGTGGGACTACGGCCCCCTTGGGGTCGAGCTGAAGAAGAACTTGAAGGATCGGTGGTGGCGTTCCATGGTGAGGGGACGCGAAGATGTGGAAGGCCTGGATGCCGCGATCTTGATGGCTCCCGAGGGGTGGGTTGCTTCCGGCCATGTCTCGGGGTTCACGGACCCGTTGGTGGACTGTAAGAGCTGCAAGAACCGATTTCGCTCGGATGATCCTAGCATCAAAGGCGAACCAGGCGAGCCGGATGCCCGGTGTCCCGTCTGCGGTAACAAGGGTACGCTGACGGCGCCGCGAATGTTCAATCTCATGTTCAAAACCTTTATGGGCCCGGTCGAGGATGACACTTCTCAGGTATACCTGCGCCCTGAAACTGCTCAGGGGATCTACGTCAACTACCTCAACGTGATGCAATCGTCGAGGCAAAAAATTCCGTTTGGTATCGCACAGGTTGGCAAAGCGTTCAGAAACGAGATTACGCCGGGGAACTTCATTTTCCGCACGCGTGAGTTTGAGCAGATGGAAATGCAGTACTTTGTTCGGCCAGGAGACGATGAAGAATGGTTTCAGTATTGGAAAGAGCAACGCATGAACTGGCACGCGGCGCTGGGGATTCGGAAAGAACGGCTACGGTTCCATGAACATACGTCCGATGAGTTGCCGCATTACGCAAAAGCTGCGTTTGACATTGAGTACGAGTTTCCTTTTGGCTGGCAGGAGTTCGAGGGGATTCATAACCGAACGGATTTTGACCTTACGCGGCACGCGAAACACTCGGGGAAGAAGCTTGAGTACCGGGACCCTAAGACGAATGAACGATTCGTTCCCTACATCGTAGAAACATCTCTGGGTGCTGATCGCTTGGCACTCGTAGTGCTGGTCGACGCGTACCGGGAGGAAGAGCTGGAAGGAGCGAGTCGCGTTGTACTTGGTCTCGATCCCTCGATAGCTCCGACGAAGGTGGGGATCTTTCCATTGGTCAACAAAGATGGGATGCCGGAAATCGCGCGCAAGCTATTCAGTGAGGTTCGCGGTCGTATGACCTGTTTTTACGACGATTCCGGATCCATAGGGAGGCGTTACCGGCGTCAGGACGAGGCCGGCACTCCTTTCTGTATCACCGTTGATGGTCAGAGCACGGAAGACAGTACGGTCACGGTGCGTGACAGGGACACACTTCGGCAAGAGCGCGTCGATATCGGCCGAGTAATCGATTATGTAGGCGAGAGGATCGAGACTTGAACCTGGAGACTCTCAGAGTCCACGGTGAGGAGATACACCAGGAACTGGGAAGAGAATACTACGGTACTGGCTCCGGGTTGAAGAAGGATGCCGAGTTTCAACAGATCTATGACAGGTACGGTGATCTTGTTAGTCACGAGGCTCTCGAACTCGTTCTCGATAGTGGTAACTCGGAACTCGTGGGCTGGATCGTCGATCTTCGCAGCAGCCGTCGCGTTGCGGAACTCGACGAGAAGAAACACGCCTGGGAGCAAAGCGCGAGCATAACGGTCGGCGACGCTAGAATACCCTATCTGAAATTGCCCATTGAGATATCCAACTCGTCAGACCGTGACTACAGGATCAAGCTCGACTCGGCGCGCGCTGATCTGGGTGCAACGGAACTAAATGGTCTATTGCGCGAGCGCTTTGGTGTTGAGCACGACGAAGTCGAAAGGCTCGGTCGCGGTGACTATGTAAAGGTTGTCGGTAATTTGGCCGACATTGACCTGGACGACCTCGGAGGCCAGGCGGCAACGTTCCTGTGTGAGACTGCTGATGTCTATCGGGATGTGTTATCCCGGCTCATCTCGAAGCGACTGAGCCGGGGATTAGACGATCTAGTTCGGTCGGATGCAGCTTGGGCTTTCCGGGCGGATGAATTCGACTCTTTTTTTGCCTCTGATGTTGCAGTAGAGATAGCTCATCGCCAGATGCGGGATATGGGGCTAGACGCGGGGCAGTCCGGTCGGGTCAACTTCGACACCGCTGAGCGTCCCGGCAAGCAGCCGAGAGCGTTTTGTGTTCGCGTCCGGGTTCCGCACGAGATCTACCTGGTGTTGCGGCCCAGGGGCGGACATGCTGACTATCGAACTCTGTGGCATGAACTGGGTCACGCGATGCATTTCGCTTCGGTCGATCCTGAAGCCTCGTTTGAAGCAAAATGGCTCGGCGACAGCTCCGTCACGGAAGGCTTTGCTATGCTTTGGGATCATCTTACGCTGGACAGAAACTGGCTGAGGGAGTACGCGGGAATGCCCGAGAGCGCGGCAAGGGAACTATTGTTCGATTTGGCGGTGTCGGAACTCTATATGATCAGGAGATACGCCGCCAAGCTTTTTTACGAACTAGCACTCCACCGCAGTGATTTTTCTGATCTGGGGGAATGCTACGCGGATTCCCTGAGTACGGCAACACTGTTTCACTATCCACCGGGGGATTGGCTGTTAGACGTCGATCCCGGTTTCTATGTCGCACGCTACCTGCGTGCCTGGCAGATGGAAGCGGCGCTGGCGCAAGAATTGACTAACAAGTTCGACACCGACTGGTATCGCAATCCCAGGGCGGGAAGTTTTGTTCAGCATCTGATGAGCAGGGGGCAGGGTGATCCAGCGCATAAGTTGGTCCTCGATGTCACAGGAAACAATCTTACCTTCGAACCCCTGCTCGACCGTTTAAACTCGCTTTTCGCGTAACTGGCGCCAAACGGACGCATTATCCTAGGGGGGAGCACTGTCTCAGCAACCAGATTCATTCTCGTCACGTTGGGGCATGTTGTTGGTCATGTTGGGCATGGCGGTGGGCACCGGCAACATCTGGAGATTTCCCCGAATCGCAGCGCAGAACGGTGGAGGAGAGTTCATCGTTGCGTGGATCTCATTTCTCTTCCTGTGGTCCATTCCTCTCATCCTCCTCGAGTTCGGCCTCGGCCGAAAAACCCGAGGAGGGCCGGTCAAGGCTTTCATCATGTTACTAGGACCTAGGTGGGCTTGGATGGGTGCCTTTGTGGCGTTCGTTGCGACCGCGATCATGTTCTATTACTCGGTAGTGGCAGGATGGACTATTAGATACCTCGTAGCGTCTTTCACAGGTGAAATCCCCGGAGAACAGCCGGGAGCGTTCTGGTCATCCTACACCACATCGTGGTGGCCTGTGCTGACACATGGGTTGGCCATGGGCGCCGGGGTCTTCGTAGTGTCCAGAGGAGTTAGGTCGATTGAGCGAGTCGCTAAAATCCTGATGCCCGCCCTGTTGGTTCTCATCGTGGTGCTTACTATACGCGCGGTTACGTTACCGGGAGCGTCGGACGGGTTGGCGTATCTCTTTACAGTCGACTGGGCCGGTCTCGCCAACGCGGAGGTCTGGTTACATGCCCTCACGCAAAACGCGTGGGATACCGGCGCCGGATGGGGTCTCGTCCTGTGCTACGCCGCATACTTGAGGTTGCAGGAGGACACAGCACTCAATGCGTTCATAGTGCCGATAGCCAACAACGTCGTCTCGCTATTGGCCGGAGTCATGGTCATATGTACCGTGTTCTCGGTGATCCCCGCTCTCGTCGGAAATTTTGCCACCGATCCAGATGCGTTGAGTGCGTTCCCACAGCTGTCCGATGCCGTAGCCGCAGGCCAATCGCTCAGTCCCCAACTGCTGCAGGAAACCATTTTCGGCGCTGGTAACGAAGGACTCACCTTCATCTGGATGCCCGAACTGTTTGCCCGTCTACCGTTCGGGCGCAGCCTGATGGTGCTTTTCTTCGCCGCCTTGGCGTTCGCCGCGTTTACCAGCCTCATTGCAATGATTGAACTCGCGTCTCGAGTTCTGCGCGACGCCGGTGTGGAACGCGGGAAAGCTGTTTCTGTAGTCGGAGTTGTGGGGTTCGCGCTAGGGCTCCCCTCCGCGATGTCCCTCCAGTTCCTTCACAACCAGGATTGGGTTTGGGGCGTTGCCTTGATGGTTTCGGGGTTATTTTTCGTGATAGCGGTTGCGGGGTCTGGGATACGCAAGTTTCGAGAAACGCAGCTGTCTCACGAGCATTCGGATATTTCGATCGGACGTTGGTGGGACCTGGTCATTGGTTTTCTGGTGCCGCTGGAGGCTTTGGTGCTGCTCGGTTGGTGGATGTACCAGAGCAGAGGCTGGGATCCGGAGGGCTGGCTACGCCCATTCGCTGTCGAGAACGTCGGAACGATCTTGTTCCAATGGGGGGTGGTTATCGCTGTCCTGATCGCTGCTAACCGCTGGCTGGTTGCTCGAACGGTGCTCGATGGCAGTGGCGAGTGAAACAGGAGCTGTCGCGATTCCGCGATTTGTTTCGACCCTTACTACTAGTGAGGTAACCGGAGCATGGTACACGAAGCAACCACCACACTAGAGAGTTCCGACGTCATAGCGAAGGCCAAGTCGTTTTTTCGCGACAGGGTACCCCACTATGGAGCCTTTCTGGATAGTGAAGGAGAGTCGTTTGTAACCTTTAGGGGCCGGGGCGGTGAAGAGATCACCATCGCCGTCATTGCGGGGGATGAATATACGCGCGTTCGGGCTTCCAGCCTGCTTTATGATCAGGCGATCGGACGTTTCTTTTCGACTTTGCCGAAGGCCCACACAGCGTAAAGCTAATGGCAGGCCGGCGCCCCAATTGGATTATCACTGTGGTGGCGATCGTGCTGCTCGCTGTTGATGGAGTTCTCCTGCTTTGGGCCGGGGTATGGTCCAGGCGATTTGTCTTTCTTTTTTGGGGCGCGGTCTTTTTCCTGGGGGCGGTTGCGGTTGTCGTCCTTTATCGCAGATATGCTCGCAAAATGGAAGAACTCAGAACAGCAAAGAAAGCTATGCTTCTTGAGATAGATGCCATGAGGGAAATTGCCGCGCAGGCTGAGCCGGCGACAGATAGCAGCGATTCGCACCCTGCCCCTTGAGGCGTATCCTCTGAACGAGTCGGTCATACGTTGACAGTGCATGTAGTCTGGCATCCGTCGTCACTTGAACACGATCCTGGTGAAGGGCATCCGGAATCACCAGCTCGCTTGCGTGCCGTCTTGAATTCTTTGCGCACCGACCAATTTGCAGGTCACGTGAAGTGGCACGAGGTCGACTCTGTAAACCTGGGTGCGATCCTTGCTGTTCACAGCGAAGAGTACTATTCACGTTTGGATACGATCGCCGCCGCCGGGGGTGGTTGGTTAGACCAGGATACTTACGTTGGCGCGGGCAGTCTCGAGGCCGCGATTCACGCGGCCGGCGCGGCGGTCGAAGCCACCGCACTCTCCGTTCAAAGCGGATGGAACTCTTTTGCGGCTGTTCGCCCGCCGGGACACCATGCGTGCTACGAACGTGGTATGGGATTCTGCCTGCTGAATAACGTTGTCGTCGCCGCAAGATTCGCAATTAATCACTTTGATTTGGATCGAATTCTCATAGTTGATTGGGATGTGCATCATGGAAACGGTACTCAAGAGCTGGTCGAGGCCGACAACCGAATTCGCTACGTGTCACTGCACGAGTGGCCCGCATATCCGGGAACCGGCGCTGTGACCGAGCGCGGAGTAGGTAACATTTTTAACGTACCGCTACCCGGCGGGCTTCCTCGCCGCGATTACGTGGAGGCGCTGGGAAGCGCTGTCGACCGGGCGACGAATGATTGGCTGCCTCAGCTCATTATTATCTCGGCAGGGTTCGACGCGATGGCAGGCGACCCACTGGCTAATTTCACGCTGGAGCCGATGGATTACTCGGAGTGGATCTCTCGCTGGATGGAGTGGGGTGTACCGATGGTTTCTGTACTCGAGGGCGGATATGTTCCAGACCGACTCGCGGTGGCTGTTGAGGAGCACATCAGGGCGCTCAGCAGTGACGGGTCCTTTGCTGCCAAGACGTATTAGCTAGTGATCCCTCGTTCGTGCTATGTCGCATTGCCTCTCCCGGCTAACAAGGCATACTCCTATCGCATACCCGACGGCCTTGTAGACCGAATAGTGTGTGGCTCGCGGGTCGTCGTTCCTGTGCGCACCAGGCAAATGGTGGGCGTCGTGACCGAGGTAACACGCGAGGGTGGTGAAGATCTCAAACCGGTGCTCGCCGTTCCCGACGATTCGCCCCTGGTGCCTGCTGAACTCCTGAAACTTGCCGAGTGGATGTCGCTGTACTATGCTGCCCCGCTTGGTAGGTGTCTCAAGTCCATGCTTCCCTCAGCCCTGTGGGGTGAGTCCCGACTCGTGGCCATCCTTGTTGACTCGTCGGCCGCTTCAGGTGGCGCCAGCGCAGACATAGTAAAGGTCCTGCAGAGAGCGAGGAACGGCGAAGTCACCGCGTCCAGCCTGGCGAAGCGTCTCAAACGTCCGGTATGGGACGCTCTCCCGCGGCTGAGTCGCGCAGGTGCGATTAGGTTGGAGACCAGGCCGGCGAGTACCGGACCGCGGCCTCC
>JACZUR010000109.1 GCA_022573095.1 Gemmatimonadota bacterium
CGCCGGCAAGAAGCTTGTGCAAGAAGATGATCTCATCGTCAGTCTCCCGCACGGCCACGTTGAAGTTGCGCGCGTGTTCCAGTTCGTCGGTCAGTTGTGTGAGTTCGTGGTAGTGCGTTGCAAATATAGTCTTGCAGCCAATGTTGTCATGAAGGTGTTCGGTTACCGCCCACGCGATGGAAACGCCGTCATAGGTGGATGTGCCTCTCCCGATTTCGTCGAGAAGCACCAGACTTCTTTCAGTCGCGCCGTGAAGTATCGCGCTTGTCTCGCTCATTTCCACCATGAATGTCGACTGCCCCCGCACGAGATTGTCATTCGTGCCAACCCTGGTGAAAACCCGATCGACGACCCCTATTGTCGCCTCGGCCGCGGGAACAAACGACCCCATCTGGGCCATCGACACTGCTAACCCAACCTGCCGGAGAATGGTCGACTTGCCCGCCATGTTCGGTCCGGTCAGCAGGATGACACGGCTCGCCATGTCAAGCGTTATGTCGTTCGGTATGAACTTACCGGCGGGTAGTGTGTGTTCGACTACAGGATGCCGACAGCTAGTGAGATGGAGTTCAAATCCATCCACCATCGTCGGCCGCACGTAGTTCTCGAGTGCTGCCGTGACAGCAAGAGCGGTATATACGTCGAGCTCGGCCGTGAGACGCGAGACGTGTTGTAGTCGATCGAGACGCTTGCGAACCTCGCCGCTCAATTGGTCGATTAGTTCCTTCTCTCTCGACTCGATCCGTTCTTCCGCGTTGAGTACCTTTGCCTCGTACTCTTTCAGCTCAGGCGTAACGTATCGCTCGGCGTTGGTGAGAGTTTGCCTGCGCTCATAATCATCCGGAACTAGGTCGCGATTCGCTTTGGTGATTTCGAGGTAATAGCCAAACACCCTGTTGAATCCGACTCTAAGAGAGGAAATCCCGGTTCTCTCTCGCTCTCTCGTCTGCAGTCCCGCGATGAACTGTTTCCCTCCGTCTCGCGAGTCGCGCGCCTCGTCCAACTCTTCATCCGCCCCCTTGCGTATGGAGTCTTTTGCTCCGATGGTCGGCGGTGGTGCTGTTTCGAGGTACCGCTCGAGAACTTCCCGCAGGTCGCTCAAGAGGTCGTAGCCGTCGGCGATTCGCTCGAGTTCACAACTGTCCTGATACCGTTCCAGCACGTCGAGAGCGTTCTTGATGTCTACGAGATGGGCCAGCGAGTCTCTCAGCGCCCCTAGATCGCGTGGTGTGGCCTTTCCCGTGCCCGTCCTTGCAGACAATCTTGCTATGTCGCGTACACCGTCGAGGGCTTCTTGCATACGCCCTCGGCCCCTCGTGTCGGACACCAAGACCTCCACCGCGTCGTGTCTTGAACTGATTTCATCCGCTCGGTTGAGCGGGGCCAAGACCCACTGCCTCAAGAGTCGTGCGCCCATGGATGTCTTGGTCCGGTCCAGAACCGAAAGCAGTGTGGGGCCTGTTCCTCCGGCTTGCAGCGGCTCTACTAGTTCGAGGTTACGGCGGGTCATCTCGTCAAGCAGAACAGAGCCGCCCTTCCGCCTTATCGTCGGCCTTGATATTTGTGTTAGTCCCGAAGGCTGAAGCTCGGCCACATATCTGAGTAGCGCCGCGGCTGCGCACAGTGCAGGCCGATCCTGCCCCTCTATTCCCAGTCCATCCAACGATGCAAGTCCGAATCGGCGCCGGATTTCTTCCCCCGCGTCCGCCGCGTCGAACTCCCAACCGTCCCGTTCCGTCACGAGGTACCGTTCGCTGAGGCCCAGTTCGACGCCTGCAGGCGCTACGAGCTCGCGTGGGTCGAGTCGTTGTACCGCCGCACTCGTGTCCGCCGGATCCGTGGTTTCAAGAATGAATTCCCCGGTGGAAAGATCGAGAGCCGCTATGCCAAACGGGTCATCAGGGAAAAGCGACACCAAGAAATTGTTGCGCCTGCTGTCGAGCCAATCCTGGTCGAGCACAGTGCCCGGCGTGACAGTCTCGACGACCTCGCGTCTTACCACGCCCTTGGCTTGTTTTGGATCCTCCACCTGGTCGCAGATGGCTACCTTATGTCCAGCCTCGATGAGACGCTTGAGGTATTCGGTCGCAGCTCTTACGGGAATGCCTGCGAGAGGAACGTCAGCTGCGCCGCCGTTGTTTCGCGATGTGAGTGTGAGTCCGAGTATCCGCGATGCCAACTCGGCATCGTCGAAAAACATTTCGTAAAAATCGCCCATCTGGAAGAAGAGGATTGAGTCTCTGTGCCGCGATTTGATCTCGCGGTACTGCTGCATGACAGGCGTTTCCGAAGGGGCCTTACGCGTGCGGGCCACTGGACTCAGCGATCCTCCACTATGAATGGTTCCCCGCCGAAGAGAGAAGTTATTCGCCGCAGATCTCTTTGGGCTGCTGCGCGCGAAGCATAGCGGCCGACCCTCACTCGCAGAAAACCATCTGAGTCGCGCGACACTCTAGGTTGATAGCCCTCGCTTTGTAGACTTCTCATGATTGCGTCAACTGACAAGGCACTCCGCAAAGCAGCAACCTGCACCGCAAAGAACGCCTCCCCCGAGGAGATGTCTTCTTCGGTAGTATCCGCCGGCGTTCCAGCTAACGCCTCACAGCGCAGCAGGTAGAAATCAATGCGGTTAGCAAGCTCGACACTTGCCGCGGATTCCTCCTCGGCCTGATTGAGCAGCGCGCACGCCACGGCTGCGTTGCCAAGATTGAATTCCGACCGGCCAGCCCAGTAGGCCGCATCGGGCCTAACTTCGCTAAAAGGGTAGTCCAACAAGATCCGCGACGACAGTCTTCGTGCCGCGGTGAAGTTGCCCTCTCCGAACGCTAACTGAGCTAGCTGAAGCAGAGACTCGTCCGCCCAGGGTGATCTGGAGAACTCGATACTGACGCGCCGGAAATAGCTTCGCGCGCTATCGACGTCGGATGAAATTACCCCCGCCGTGTAAAGGGCTTCAACGTAAACAGAATCTCCTCGTTGCGCGCCATCCATCCGTTCCTGAACAAGTTCTCGTGCGGACTCGCTCTGACCTTCGGATGCGAGCCTCACCGCTTCACGCATCAACGAATCTTGCTGCGCGGTGGCGGGTCCAGCCCAAAGGATCGGCATTAATACCGCTCCAAGAATTCGCGTTGCTTTCACGCGGCCTCCTTAACAGCGCCGAGTTCCAATAACATGGTGTCGAGGATATCTCTGTCAGCCATCAGCGTGCTCGATTTCAAGGATTTATCTGCCTCGAATATTAGCCTGATCGCAGCGTCCAGCTCCCCAAGGGTCCAATCGGCGGCGCAGCGCGTCCACTTTTCGGCTTCAACCGTCCAGTTAGCGAGGCCAGCCGGACGTGAAGATCTCATTTCGGACAGCAGTCGGTCGCGAACCGCTCGCGGCCTCGATCCTCGGTTTAGGTGGTCACGTGCAATCCTCATGCCGATGAGCGTCGTGCCGAGCGACGATACCATGCGAACCCCACTAACCCCCGACTGCGGGAGTACGATGTCTACAAGTTCGATTGCTTTGAGAAACTGTCTCTCCGTTACGGCGCTCACCCAATCTACAAGAGTTTCCCCGCGCCTCACGCCAACGAGTTCTTCTACTTCCTCACGAGTCACGGGCGTTCCGTCTGAGGCTGCAGCTAATTTCTCAAGCTCTGTGGCCAGGGAGGCCAGATCTGGGCCAACTACGTTGACCAAGTGTTCGGCTGCTTCTGCCTCGATCTCCACTCCGATCTTGCTCGCCCGGTCTGCGACCCACCTAATCACTCTGCGCGGTTCCAATAGGTCGATAGACGCGTGCGTCGTCTGGGAAGCGAGTGACTTATTGGTTTTCTCGACGCCCGACTGCGTGATGAAGAGAATTGTATCCGGCGACGGGTTTTGAACGTAAGCAAGCAGTGCCTTCCACGGTTTGGAGTTCTTACGGCAGAGCTCGAGGTCCTTGATCCATACGACGCGTCGCTGTGCCAGTAGGGGGGGCGTGTCTACGAGAGCTGTGAAGCTCTCGGCGTCGAGTTCGGACGCAGATCGCTGGTCGAAACTGAAGTCGCGCGCCGCCGGGTCCAGCGACACTTCGACACAGAGGTGAACCAGTTCAGACTTGAGGACGTCCTCGGACCCGGTCAGGTAGTAAACAGGCTCGAGATCGCCCTTCTTGATTGACCGGTAGAGGGAATTGAATGAGTTAGCCGCCATACAGGCGGAAGTTATCCCGGAATGTAACGGTAATAAAGTGCTTGGTTACTGAGCCTCGGATGCTTGCTCGTCCGCCGGCTCCTCTTCGTCATCAGTCTCGGGAATTCTGGTTTCCGGGGTGAACGTCTGCAACTCGGTGAGAGTGATCATGTCGATCTGGGGAGCCGGCACGCTCTGCGGGAGCGTACGCACCGCCGCGGGTATGGGCTGTGCGCCTGGGTCAAAGCTATCGGTGTTGTCCTCAAACACGAATACAGCAACCGCTGCAGCGAGCATTGCAGCGGCAGCAATCGCGGGGGGTGCGGGTACGACCGGTTCCGGAGTCCGAGCGTTCAACTTCACGCTTCGCATGACACTACGATGGAACCCTGAAGGCGGCTCAATGTCTCCGGCTTCCCGAATTAGATAGAGACCATGCTCGAACGCTCTGTTGTGACGAGAACAACGCTCACAGATTGCCAGATGGTGTTCCATCTCCCGCTTCAGTACGGGACTGGTTATCAGCGAGTCGCGAAACTCGGAATAGTGTTTTTTAAACTGTGAACAACGCATTAGCCAAGATCAAGACATCAGGTGTATCTGCTTGTACAGCCTGAGCCCAACAGTGTTCCAGCGAGCCAAGGATTTACGCTGGTCCTACCGAGGCTGGGCGCCCACAGTTTTACGTTAAGGGCGGGTGCCTAGTCAAGCAACGGTTGAACTACCTGGGCAAACCGGTTTCTGGCTCGATTCAAGCGACTTTTCACCGTTCCCAGGTTGCAATTCGTAATCTCTGCAATCTCTTCGTAAGTCTTGCCTTCGAGTTCACGCAACACGAATACGGCTCTATGGTGATGCGGAAGCTGGTTTACAGACCACTCCACTAGCTCTCTCAGATGACGCTTGCGAAACAGATCGTCCGGGCGATGGCGCGAGTCCTCGAATTCCAGCGGCCGGTCGTCATCCTCCCAAGTCTTCTTGATTGCCTGGAAGAGCACCAACGGGTTTCGGCTTCTATTCCTCAGTTCGTTTTTGGCGAGATTCGATCCGATGGTGTAGATCCAGGTAGAAAACTTCTTGGATTGATCAAAGCGATGTAGATGGCGGTGCACCCGGATGAAAACCTCCTGCACCAGGTCTTCCGCTCGCTCTCTATCCCCTATGATCCTGTAAATGAAATTGAGTAGCCGCTTCTGGTATCGCTCAACCAACTCGGCAAAGGCGAGTTCGTTACCCGCAAGCTGAGACGCCACCACCACCGAATCGCTCAACTCCTTGAGCGCTTTACGGGGGCTGGGATGAGCCTTACTTCTTACATCGGTCGTCCGAATTGCAGTCGCCATGATCGCCTTTTGTACTCCGCAATTAGCGGTTCAACCCACCCACTTCAATCTATCCCTAGAACCCTGCCTTTTCGAGACTTGCACAAATCATACCCGATCCGCGTTGTCGAGCTAACTCCAATCTAAGTTGTTGTTTTACAACACTTTGAATCGCTAGCCGAGTAACCGGGATGCTCTGGTTGTGCCCGCCCGTGGACAATTGGTATCTACATCTTGAGACGATAACCAGCTACGTATAACAGAGAGACGATCGACTTGGAGTCTCTCATCTCCCCCGTTCTTATCATCTCCAGGATCTCCGACATCGGCTTTACTTGCGTTTCGATCTCTTCGTCAAACTCTGGATCCGGCTCTCCACGCTCGATCTCGGTGGCCATAAACAGATGAATCTGTTCATCTGTGAATCCAGGCGTCGTGTATATCGTAGTAAGGAACTCGACTTTCCGGGCAGTCGCTCCTGTTTCTTCAGTTAGTTCGCGCCGCGCGCAGGCCTCCGGGTCTTCTCCGGGCTCGAGGACCCCGGCCGGAATCTCCCAAATGGGGCCGCCAGCCGCGTGGCGAAACTGGTGGATGAGTAGCACCTGGGGATCCGCGGAGGACGGGTCGGAGAGCAGGGGAACAACGGCTGCAGCCCCCGGGTGTCGGACAATCTCGAGATCGATCTTTCTGCCGCTCGGCAGCTTGATTGACTCAACATCGACATTGATGAGCTTTCCTTCATAGACCCTGCTAGACTCTTCGACCGATCCTCTAACCACTATAACGCTTCTCAACCATTAGACGTTCCATATTGCAATAGAGTTGCAGACGTAGCGCTCAGGCGGTGCCGAAGATTCGGTCTCCCGCATCTCCCAAGCCGGGGAGGATATACCCGTTCCCGTTGAGCTCTCGATCCAAAGCGGCGGTGAAGATGTGGACGTCAGGGTGACTGTCTCTCATGGCAGCGACGCCTTCCGGAGCCGATACCAGGCAAAGCGACACGATTTTGCCTGCCCCGGCCTCCTTAAGCCTGCTAGCGGCGTGGACCATAGAACCGCCCGTGGCGAGCATAGGGTCCAAGACGAAGAAGGTTCGGTCAGCGGCTTCAGCGGGAATCCTGAAGTAGTAATCCACGGGCTTGAGTGTTTCGTGATCGCGGAAGAGACCCACGTGTCCGACCGTTGAGTTGGGTATCAGCTCGGCAATCGCGTTCACCATGCCCAGGCCGGCCCTCAGGATGGGTACGAGAACTAGCTTCTTCCCCGCCAGCGTTTTACCGGTTGTCGACTCCAGGGGCGTCTCCACCGGGGAATCGATCAGTGACAGATCCTGCGTTGCCTCGTACGCCATGAGTGCGGCGATTTCGCCGACCAGAGACCGGAAGTCTTTGGTGTTAGTGGATTTATCTCGTAGGAGGGTAATCTTGTGCTGAATAAGAGGATGATCGAGAACAGTGAGATTGTCGAATTGGGCCATCTGGCGCAGACCTCTCCGTGCCGTGTTGAGGCTGCTAAGATAACCTACTGGGCGGCCTACGTCGTAGTCGCGCGGTTAACCGCATCGATGGCGGAGGCCACCGCCGCTGAGACTCCCGTACTCTGGTAGCCCCCGCCGGCGAGAAATACTCCTCTCTCTGCCAGGCTCTGTTGAACTTGGGACAGCCGTTCGACCAGTTCGGGATTGAGTTGCGGGATGGCCCGGTCGTAGCGATCTACCCAGGAGCGGGTCTCTCTAGCCCTTAACTGCAGGGGGCCCTCTAGGGAGCGATATGAGAGCGAAACCCAAGCCTCATCGCTGTGCTGGATATCGGTCTGCGGTCTGAAGAAGACTCTGATCAAAACGGTGCCCTCGGGAGCGCGCCTGAGATATTTGGACGAGGTAAAACTCCCCGCGATGAATCCAGAGACAGTACGGTCTTCTTCCGCGACGACGAATCCGCTCTCTTCCAGTTTGTGTCCGACCGTATCGCGTGGAAAGGCCAAGGACACCACGGTGCTGGACGTTGCGGGTACCGATTCGAGCGTGGCGGCTTCCTTCTGAACCAGGTTGC
>JACZUR010000110.1 GCA_022573095.1 Gemmatimonadota bacterium
CATGCGTGCATATGCAGGTACGGCACTGGTTACAACGGGCCCAGCGCCAATAAACGAGTACTTACCCAACTCTACACCACACACGATGGTGGCGTTGGCACCTATCGACGCTCCGGTCCGTACAAACGTATCCTGAAAAGCCGACTTCCTGGACACGTGCGCCCTAGGGTTAACGACGTTCGTAAAAACGCATGAGGGACCACAAAACACTTCGTCCTCCAACACTACTCCCTCATATATCGATACGTTGTTTTGGATCTTTACGTTGTTACCGATCTCTACGTGTGGCATTACCACCACATTCTGCCCCAAGCTACAGTTCTTACCAATCCTGGAACCGGGCATCACGTGACAGAAATGCCAGATCTTCGTACCGGCGCCGATCTCAGCTCCGTCCTCGACATATGAACTCTCGTGTACGAAGTAGTCTGCCACTACAGCCCTATGCTTCCGTCGGGCCCTATGACTTTGACCTCCGGGTGAAGCTCGATACCAAAGCTCTTGAACACGCGCGATCTGACCTCGCTCATCACTGATTTAACATCACCGCTGGTAGCTCTCCCGAGGTTCACGATATAATTTGCATGCTTCCCGGATACCTGGGCGGCACCCACCCTGAAACCCTTGAGCCCAGCCTCATCGATAAGTTGACCGGCGGTCCTCGAAGAACCACTCATCTCCGCGGCATCGGGATTCTTGAAGACCGATCCACAGCAAGGCTGATCGAAAGGAGTACCAGCGCGGCGCCAGCGAAACAGCTTCCTAACCTCCTCCTTTAGTGCATCCGAGTCCGCACTCTCCAATTTCAATCTGACGCCCGTTACCACGGCCCCATCGAGCCGAGTTTCCCGATATCTCCAGTCAAGTTCCCAAGACTCGACACGCTTGAGTTCCCCGCTCCTCGATACCAAATCCACCGACAAGACCACTTGACTGAAGTCCTGGCCGTGAGCTCCGGCGTTCATAGCTACTCCACCACCCACAACCCCGGGCACTCCAACCAGCCGCTGCACGCCTTCCCATCCTGCTCCCGCCGTTCGCCGGGCCAAGAGCGGGATGGGAAATCCAGCCCCTACAATCCACTCGCCCGGTCGACTTTCGTCCTGCCGCAGACCTCCGAGTTCAGAATCCGGCCGCAGGACTATACCATGGTAACCCTGATCATCCAACAACACATTGGAACCCAAACCCAACACTAGGACAACTACGCCTTCGCTCGATGCCACGCCAAGCACGTCCGCGACCTCTTCAGGCGTGCGGGGCGACACCATGGCAGCGGCGGGTCCGCCAATCCGGAACGTCGTGTACGCGGACAGGTTCCTGTCTGCCAAAGCCCCAGGTAGCAGCTCACTAAGTGCTCTAATCCAGTTGCGCACCTTGGGCTTCCGCGCCAACAACCTCAGCGATCACCTCCTCTATCGAGGTTACCGATCGCCAACCGGTTTCACGCTCAATCTTCTTACTATCCCCAACCAGGTGGTCGATGTCACCCGCTCTCATGAGTCCGGAATCCACCTCGGGTTCACAGTCGTAACGGGCTCGACCCTTTACCAAATCGAACAACTCCAGCAGGCTAATACCTCTGCCAGACGCAACGTTGTAGACCTCTCCCGGCCGGCCACTCTCGATCAGACACAAGTAGGCCGCGACAACGTCACCGACGTGCATGCACTCTCTAACCACATTGAGATTGCCCACCGGGACACGTGTTTCACCCGCTGCTTTGGCCTTGAATACTCGAGATGCGAAGGCAGGCAAGACGAAGCGATCGTCCTGACCGGCACCAGAGTGGGGGAAGGCCCTTGCTATCACGACCTTCAAGCCGGTTCGTCGGTAAACTGCCAAGGCGGCCGTTTCGGCCGCGAGCTTAGAAGCGGCATAAGTCGATGCCGGGGAAACGAGGTCTGTCTCCCTGCGAGGCGTTCCGTCACCCGCTCCGTATACTTCCGCAGTGGAAACTATCAGCACGGTGGGATCCGAGCCATTGGCATCTCGGCACGATGAAATACTCTCAGTGAGTAGAGCGGTCCCCGTGGCGTTTATGTTCCAGGCAATTTGTGGATTGCGCCGAGCTTCGGTGCCCGAGGAAATCCCCGCCAGGTGAACTACTGCGTCATACGATTCAACACACGCCTGCCTTACAGAATCGGGATTGGTCAGCTCCAAGTTGATCGCGTCAATATCAGGGATGTCGCTGAGTTGGGAACAGTCAGCACCACACGCCGCTACCACGGAGTGGCCTTCGGCGACCAACCTCTCTGTCAAAACTCTGCCAACAAAGCCATTGGCGCCTGTTACAAGAGTTCTCACGCAGCTCTAGGAAAGTCTCTCGATATCCGCATCCACCATCATCGCGACGAGTTCCGAAAAGGACATCTTGGGCAGCCACTCCAACACTCGCTGTGCTTTGCTTGCGTCCGCGCATAGCGACTCAACCTCGGTTGGCCTAATCAGCGACTCGTCGATCTCAACATGCTGTTCCCAATCGAGGTCGGCGTGCCGGAATGCGATCTTGACGAGGTCCCGAACCGAGTGCATTACCCCGGTGCCAATGACAAAATCAGTTGGCTCCTTCTGCTGTAACATCAGCCACATCGCCTCTACGTAGTCCCCCGCAAACCCCCAATCCCGCTGGGCATCCAGATTACCAAGTGTCAGCTTGTCAGCCATCCCGAGCTTAATGCGGGCGACACCGTCGGTGACCCTCCGAGTGACGAACTCCAAGCCGCGACGTGGAGACTCGTGATTGAAAAGAATCCCGCTCGTGCAATGCATATTGTACGACTCGCGGTAGTTCACCGTAATCCAGTGGCCGTAGACCTTGGCTACGCCGTACGGCGAGCGAGGGTAGAAGGGTGTGTCCTCTCGCTGCGGTGTCTCTCTCACTTTCCCAAACATCTCCGACGAGCTGGCTTGATAGAAGCGAGCAGCGGGGTGTGCAAGTCTTACAGCTTCTAGCAGCCTTGTAACACCGAGCGCCGTAAAC
Source organism: Gemmatimonadota bacterium (assembly GCA_022573095.1). Lineage (GTDB taxonomy): Bacteria > Gemmatimonadota > Gemmatimonadetes > Gemmatimonadales > GWC2-71-9 > B16T1B5. Next base: position 2,987 of record JACZUR010000110.1, read on the forward strand.
TCTCCAGTTAATACCGGTTGGGACCAGCTTGTCGGAACGAAACTCTGAGCTGCGAGGTTGTATATCTCATCCGGTTTATGGTCACCGATGACGGTAGTCAGCGAATGCTGGTCGAGAAGGTCAGCCGGTACTATAGTCAGCCGCTCTAGCATGTGGCCGATGCGCTCATAGGAATCGTGGGAAGTTCGCCTCACCACTCCAATGACATCATACCCCTTCTCAAGAAGGAACTCCGCCAGGTAGGATCCATCCTGTCCCGTGATTCCGGTTACGAGTGCGGTCGCCATCGTGCCTTCCTAGGATTCAAGGGGTTGAACGCGGGCGCTTACTAAGCTAAACTGTTTCCTTCGGAACACTGTTGTCTAGAATACTGAGAGAGATAATGGCACGCACGTGCGACATTTGTAAAAAAGGACCAAGGACCGGCTTCAACGTAAGCCATGCCCATAATAAGACCAAGAGGCGCTGGTACCCGAACCTCCAACGGGTTAGAGCACTCGTGAACGGTGTACCCAAGAGAATACGGGTCTGTACCGAGTGCATACGCTCCGGAAAGGTAATCAAGGCGCCGAGGGCCTCCACACCTTCACCCACTTAAGACAAAGGGGACCAACCGGTCCCCTTTAGTTTTTTGTTCGACATCACCAAGGGATCACTCGGCAAGAAGTTCGATCCTGGCCATCTCCGCACCGTCGCCCTGACGATGACCTAACCTCACAATACGAGTGTAACCACCTGGCCTGTCGGCAAACCGAGGGCCCAATTCGGAAAACAGCTTCCCGCTCGCTGTTCGACTCTTGATCCGTCTCTCGGCCAACCGACGTGCGTGCAGGTCACCCCGTCTAGCGAGAGTGATGAGTCTTTCAACGAATGGCCTCAATTCTTTGGCCTTCGCCACGGTCGTCACGACTTTCTCGTGCTCCACGAGGGAGGTGGCCATGTTACCGAGCATCGCCCGCCGGTGACTCTTGGTGCGCGAGAGTTGGCGTCCTTTGATGCGATGGCGCATTACCCCTCCGCTATCAGCCCGCCGCCTCGAAGCGGTGGACTCCCCTCGCTGGTAACGATCATTTTGCCGTCGACCTCTTCCCACTCCATCCCAAAGTTCAGGCCTTCGGCCTTCAACAACTCACCGATCTCGGTTAGCGCTTTCTCGCCCACGTTCTTGACCTTGAGCATGTCTTCCTCGGCGTAACGCACTAGGTCGCCGAGAGTACTGATATTCGAATTCTTGAGAGAATTGATGGAGCGGACGGACAGCCCACAGTCGTCGATAGGTCTAGCAAAAAGCTCCCGCAGCGCCTCGAGATCCTGGCCATCCTCCTCAGGCTCCTCACCCGGCACCATAGGTATCTTTCCAAAGTCCATGAAGTAGTGCAGATGCTCCTGGAGCAGACCGGCGGCATATGCTACCGCATCTTCAGGCGTTATAGTCCCGTTTGTCTCCACAGACAAAATTAGGCTGTCAAAATCGGTCCGCTGGCCAACTCTCGTTTCCGAAACGGTGAAATTTGCTCTCCGAACCGGATTGTAGATCGAATCGATTTTCACGAGATCGACGGGAAGAGACCGGTCGCTAGGATGCTGTGACGCCTCCACATAGCCGCGTCCCTTGTTCACGTAAAACTCACCTGTGATATCACGGTCTTCCTGCAGAGTGAACAACACGTAGTCCGGGTCCACAATCTCTACCGAGCCGTGGGGCTCGATCGAACCGGCAAGCACTGGCCCAGCTTTCTCGATCTTGAGGTGAATCACCGCCTCGTCCACTCCCTCGGCCAGAACCAACATTAGACTCTTCAGGCGCTGTATGATCTGATGGATGTCCTCCGCCACACCGGAAATCGTCTGATGCTCGTGTACGACACCCTCCAGCCGGAAGCCCCAGACAGCAGATCCGCTCAGCGATGACAGCAGCATCCTGCGCAACGCGTTGCCCAATGTGTAGCCGTAACCGCGCTCGAGCGGCTGCAACCTGAACTCAGCAGATCGGGGGTCGTCTTCTCGTTTGCTCATCTCAACGACCTGTGGTCGAACAAGGCCGGTGAGATCTATTGTCATCGTCACTTTGAATAAAGCTCCACGATTAATTGCTCTTGTGCCGCGATAGGAATCGTATCGCGCGTTGGCATCTCAGTAACCTTAGCCGAACCTCGCTCGGAGTCCACGGAAATCCAGGAAACAGGCGTGGCCCGTGAAAGTCCTTCGAGAGAAGCTCGAACGGAAGTGAGATTCTTACTGCGTTCTCTAATACGTATCTCGTCGCTCTTGTTTACGCGGTACGAGGGTATGTCGACTTGTTTGCCGTTCACTTCCACGTGACGGTGCCGGATCAACTGACGCGCCGCTGCACGACTGGGCGCCAGGCCCATCCTATAGGCAACGTTGTCGAGCCGTAGTTCAAGGGCGATGAACAGGTTCTCACCGGTAACCCCATGCAGTTTCCTTACTCGGTCAAACGTATTTCGGAACTGCTTCTCAGAGAGACCGTAGATTCGCTTTACCTTTTGTTTCTCGCGCAACTGCTTGGCGTACTCGCTTACCTTACGGCGCCGGCCCGTCGACTGGCCGTGATGACCGGGGGCATACGCGCGCCTTTCGACTCCGCACTTTTCAGTGAGGCATCTCGTTCCCTTCAAGAAGAGCTTCGTACCCTCGCGGCGGCATAACTTGCAGACCGCACCCGTATAACGCCCCACCGCCTATACCCTCCTCTTCTTCGGAGGACGGCAGCCGTTGTGCGGGATCGGCGTGACATCCTTGATCGAGGCGACAGCCAGACCTGCCGACGCCAAAGCCTGTATCGCGGACTCCCTCCCTGAACCGGGGCCCTGCACTCGAACGTGAACGCGCTTGACACCCATACTCACAGCCGCCCGTCCGCAATTTTCAGCGGCGACCGTGGCGGCAAACGAAGTGGACTTCTTGGATCCCTTGAAACCGGACTTCCCGGCGGAACCCCAAACGAGCGCGTTGCCGCGCATGTCCGTTATTGTGATGAGTGTATTGTTGAACGTAGCCGTGATGTGGGCGATACCCTCCGCCTCAACGACCTTCTTTGTCTTCTTCCCCGCCTGAGCCATTTCGCTTTTACTTAGCCACCACTTTCTTCTTACCGGCAATCGCCCTGCGCGGGCCCTTCTTGGTACGGGCATTGGTATGGGTTCTCTGTCCGCGCAACGGCAGCCCGCGACGGTGCCTGGTTCCTCGATAACTGCCTATATCCATGAGCCGCTTCACGTTCATTGCAATCTCGGTGCGCAGAGCGCCCTCGACCTTGACGTCGTTATCGATAACCTGGCGCAGCTGGGCAACTTCAGCATCGCTCAGATCTCGCACCCTTTTGTCCACACTGATACCCGTAGCAGCAAGCACCCTCAATGACATCGGCCTACCGATCCCATAGATATACGTGAGCGCGACCTCAACACGCTTGCCTCTGGGTAAATCCACGCCGGCAATACGCGCCACCGCTAGCCCTGCCTCTGTTTGTGCTTGGGATTACGCGTGCAGATCACCCGGACCACACCTTTTCGGCGGATCACCTTACAGTGCTCACAGATGGGTTTTACACTCGAACGTACCTTCAATGCAGCTCCCTACGGTTCTTGATCAGCCTAGTAATATAGATATCGTGTAAGTCGACTGCAAGTGAGCACTTAGGTAATGCTTAAGCGGAGTTCAGCGTCTACCAACCACCCTCCTCACTCGGGTGAGAATCGGATTTCTGTTAGCCTCCAGATCGACTCAACCCTTTGAAAACCCAAGAATACGGTGTGGCCAAGCTCCTCAGACGTCCCGCTCACGACGAACTTCCGCAGCGCTTCGGCATATCCAAGATCATCGCCGGTCTGCCGCACCACCCTCAGGTCGAACTCTGTCTCTTCTGCGTCGTCCACAAACGAAGCCAGCAGAGCCGCCGCCTGGGCAGGGGCCAGGGGCCTCGAAGGCCGAGAATTAGGTAGCCGGATCTCCACCGGATCCGGTCCCGAAACTACAGCCCTCATATCGTGGCGCAGCCAGGCATCCCGAATCCGGCCGGCCGTACCTGCCAGGTCCGATTGGAGGGCGCGACACTCCCCCGCACCCCAGAACGAGCCCAGAACCGCGAATGTCACCATCACAGCGGCTGACCTCATTTCTCAAGCTCCGCGCGAACGGCAAGCAGCGCTTTTTGAGGATCCTCAGAGCGCGTGATCGAGCGGCCCACAACCACATGGGTCGCGCCGGCCCGCGAAGCAGACCGTGGATCCGCCACCCTTTTCTGGTCACCGCTAGCATCTCCGCCCAAACGAACGCCCGGCACCACGATTAGAGGATGACCCGGCAGCGCGCTTACGACGGCCCTGGCCTCGTGGGCCGAGCAGACGACGCCGTCGACACCCGCTCGGACTGCCAGCGCGGCCATCCTCTCCACCTCCCCCAGTACTCCACCTGCCGAGCCGACCCCAACCGCGCCTGCAAGAGAGGCCTCGTCATGCG
>JACZUR010000111.1 GCA_022573095.1 Gemmatimonadota bacterium
AGACTTCGACCTTGACCTTGCCCTTTTCGGGATAGATTTCCTTGATCGTCCCAGAGAAATCGCTGAAGGGGCCCTGAGTCACCTCCACCACCTGTCCGAGGTGGAACGGAATCTCTTCTTGAGCCTCATCGTCGTCTTTCTCAACCTCGATTCCGAGAATCTTGTTGATCTCTTCCTCGTGCAGGGGCTGCGGAGACTTCCTGCTGCCCACAAACTTGATCACGCCGTGTATGCTATTGATGGCATGCAGCGTCTCCTGAGTCATGATCATCTCCACGATCACGTAACCCGGGAAAATTTTGCGCTCCACGGTCACCTTCTTGCCATTCTTGATCTCGACAACATCCTGGATCGGCACGAGCGCCTGCCGGATGAGTTTCTCCTCCTCCGGCCGCGAATCGGAGTCGATCTTACGCTGGACCAATGACCTGACCTTGTTCTCGTGACCAGCGGTGGTCTGTATGGCGTACCACTTCGCTTCCATTGCAGTACCAATCACACGAAGAGTCGCCCGAGAAAGTCGATCAACACCATCGAGAAGATCTTATCCATTATCCCGATCACCACCCCGACAATCAGCACAAAGATCACGATGACGGTCGTGGACTTCCGCAGATCCAGAATACTCGGCCACGTTACCTTCCGGATCTCACCACGCACGTCGCGCAGGAACGCCGTCGTCCTCAGGCCGAACGCGAGAACCGGTCGCCGCCAGGCGACGAACGCTCCCAGCACAGCGAGAGTAATAACAACAGCGACGATTTGGCCAGTTATCATTTTTTACTTTGATTCTCTGTGCAACCTGTAGCTACCGCAGCGCCGACAGAATTTTTTCCACTCGGCTCGCTGCGGATGCGTCCGCTTATTCTTTGTCGTGAAGTAGTTCCGACTCTTACAGTCACTGCACTCCATGATGATTTTGTCGCGCGCCATGTAGCTCGTCTACCTACTCATGTATTTTAGTGACGACGCCTGCGCCCACGGTGCGTCCGCCCTCACGGATCGCGAACCGCAGGCTCTCTTCCATGGCTATCGGGGTGATCAGATCAATCGCCACCTTCGTGTTGTCGCCCGGCATCACCATCTCCACACCCTCGGGCAGCTCAACATTACCCGTCACATCCGTGGTGCGAAAATAAAACTGCGGACGATAGCCCTTGAAAAACGGCGTGTGCCTGCCACCCTCTTCCTTCGTCAATACATATACCTCCGCATCAAACTTCGTATGCGGCGTCACACTGCCAGGCTTCGCCAACACCATGCCACGCTCCAACTCGTCCTTCTCAATACCGCGAAGCAATAAACCCACATTGTCTCCCGCCAGCCCCTCGTCCAATAACTTCCTGAACATCTCCACCCCGGTAACCACCGTCTTCTTATCCGCACCCAAACCAACCAGCTCTACCTCCTCCCCCACCACTACCTTGCCTCGCTCGATCCGCCCCGTCCCCACCGTTCCACGTCCGGTGATCGAAAATACATCCTCCACCGGCATCAAAAACGGCTTCTCTATATCACGCTCAGGCTCCGGGATATAACCGTCCAACGCATCCATCAACTCCTGAATGCACTTAGCATCATCACTGGCCACATCCGCAGCCAATGCCTTCAACGCACTACCCTTCACCATCGGTATATCATCACCCGGAAACTCATAACTGCTCAGTAACTCCCTTACCTCCAACTCCACCAACTCCAACAACTCCTCATCATCCACCAGGTCTACCTTGTTCAAAAACACCACGATGTACGGCACATTAACCTGACGCGCCAACAATATGTGCTCCCGCGTCTGCGGCATCGGACCATCCGCCGCACTCACCACCAGTATCGCCCCATCCATCTGCGCCGCACCCGTTATCATGTTCTTCACATAATCAGCATGACCCGGACAATCCACATGCGCATAATGTCGTGCATCCGTCTGATACTCCACATGCGCCGTCGCTATCGTGATCCCCCGCTCCTTCTCCTCCGGCGCCTTGTCGATATCATCAAACTGCACAAAATCCGCCAACCCCTTCGATGCCTGTACCTTCGTTATCGCCGCCGTCAACGTCGTCTTACCATGATCCACATGACCTATCGTACCAACATTCACATGCGGCTTCGTACGCTCAAACTTTTGCTTGGCCATTCCTTGTTAATCCGTCCCCAGTAATGGTTCGAGTTGTTGTCGGCCACATCAGCCGACCTGACCACTTCGAGCAACCCCAGACGATCCTATCCAGAGCTCGCGACCGGGATTGAACCGGTGACCTCGTCCTTACCAAGGACGCGCTCTACCGACTGAGCTACGCGAGCGAGCGGGCGACGGGATTCGAACCCGCGACCCTCAGCTTGGAAGGCTGATGCTCTACCATCTGAGCTACACCCGCGGCATGCTGCATATTCCTATCACCGGCAGCCGTCCCCAGTGGTGGGGGTAGGATTCGAACCTACGTAGGCGTTCGCCGGCAGATTTACAGTCTGCTCCCTTTAGCCACTCGGGCACCCCACCCGAACCAATGTTTCCTCCCCGCAGTAGACCGCCCCGGCGTCACCACAGGGTGGACTACCGGCCGCAAAAGCAGCCCTACTGGAGCTGACGAAGGGACTCGAACCCTTAACCTGCTGATTACAAATCAGCTGCTCTTCCAGTTGAGCTACGTCAGCCTTATGGCCCAATTTATGACAGACAACTACGATACCCAGTAGACATACGGCAGTCAACTATCTGACCCAGAACAACTTGGACTGCCAATCCTCTGCCGACCGGGTCACCGGCCAGCCGCGTGGTATCGTCCCAAAACTGCCGCCGGATGGAAAACACGCCGAGCAGACCTGTTGACATGCGACGATATACGTTTGAGGTCACATAACTCCATGTAAAATAAGACTTTAGGCAGACCAATAGTGCTTGCCAGCTCACTAGAGACTCGACGTCGCTCCTAGCCCGTGACACAAGTCGGTTTGCCCGTAATCTGCGAATGGACTGTTCTGAGAACCAATTCCGTACCCTTTTCTGAGTGGCGTTGACTATCCGCGCACAGTGGCCGAAGAGTTCGAGCAAGGGACAGGGATCCCACTAGAGAGAGGAGATACTCCGATGAGTACTGGAGAAAAGCGGCTCGAGTTTGAGCTTGACGGCGAGAATTACTGTTTGGAGTGTAGCCCCGGCCAAGCGTCAGCTGTAACCGACGACACGGGGCCACGGCTCCCAGTCAGCAATCCGATCTGTCGTGTATTCAACTCCGACAGAAAAGAACTCCTAGACTTCCCGCAATGGACTGATGACGACGAACAATTGATTGAGCGGGCCAAAGAGGAACTCTGGAAACTCCGGGGGTAACGCTAGGGGCAAAGGGCCGCTGTTGCGGCTGGAGCGGATGGTCTCATCGTCGAGGTTCATCCCCAGCCAGATGAAGCTCTCTCCGATGGTCGACAGAGTTTGACAGTCGAGGGATTTCGTTCGCTCATGGGTGAACTCGGGGGCCTGGCAAAGTTGTTGGGGAGGAGCTTGTAATCCCTAGAGTTCACAATCTCACTAGCTCCGACAACCGCTCCACCGCAACTTACCAGCCGGTTAGAATGCCTCGGGCAAATGCCGGACCCAGAACCCAGGTAACAAGACCCGCGGCTACCAAGCAAGCCACTGGCAATCCGTAGTGCCACCGTTTTGCACGACCCGAATCCAGTTGAGACAGCGTTCCTGACCACAGTACAACGCACCACAGAGAAAACAGATTGAGACGCGTGCTGAGCGGTTCGAGCCACGCCCAATCGTAAGGTACGAGTAAACTGACTCCCGTTTCAAAGTGGTGAGGGATCAGGACTGCTTCACCCACGTTCTGCACGTGACCTGCAGACGTTAGGTAAGTAACAACCAGCTCTCCAGCGCGTTGGAGCAAGATGGGCGTGAGTCCGAGCAGAACGGCTGCGCTCAAGATCTTCTCTCTATCCTGGGAGAGCGAAAGCGCCGGCCCCGATAGCAACAGCAAGATAATCGCTGCCAAGAGCGGCGTTATCGGCGGCACTATCCTATCAACCACGATGAGACGAACTAGACCCCGCTGCATTTCTCCAAAATGGAGTGCCTGAGCTATCGAACCCGCTCCATCGATCTGTGCCGATAGCTCGGCCAACTGCCTGGGAATGGTTAGCGATCCGATTGCCGCTGTAAAACCAAATAGAATCGCCCCGGTCGCGAAGGGCCGCGGAAACGCTGAAACAATCTCGACCGCACCCCGCCGACGGAAAAGATGCATGCCAAGGCCCAGAAGACCACTAGCCAGGCGAATTGGTTGACCCCTCTACAGCTTTCACGAACAAGTCTTCGAGAGCTGCGTACCGCACCTTCGAGTCAGAAACTGCGAGGTGTTCGGTGCGGCAAGCCACCAAGACTCCCTCAACCGTGAGTCCGCCTGTAAGTGGAACTGAGATTCCCTCCGGAGTAAGCGTTGCAGCCGGGAACCGCTTTACTAGCAAATTTCGCGACGACTCCGTGACGTTGTTGATACCGATCTCGGCTACCCTGCTCGATAGAAGTTCGGCCATGCGGACGGACGCCGCCACTCTGCCTTCAACGAGGATCACGGCCCGAGTCGCTATACGCTCAACGGCGGCGAGATCGTGCGTTGAGATTAGAACGACCCGCCCGGACGCTGCAAGCTCGGCGATGGGCTTTCGCAATGTTTTTGCGACGATCGGATCGAGTCCGCTCAGCGTTTCGTCGAGTAGCAGAACGTCGCCACATAGAGCCGCGGCAGAAAGTGCCAGTTGCTGAGACATCCCCCTGGAGTATTCCGCGATCCGGCGCCTTGCAAAACTTGAGAGATCACCCATCTCGAGCGCCTTACGAACCTTGGCGACACGCACCGCCGGGTTCTCGGACCGATGGCTGGCAAGGTATCCCAACCATTCCAAACCGCTCAGCTCGCGCGGCGCCACCGGAGGATCGGCGGCAAATCCAATCATTCGTCTGGCTTCCCGAGTCCCTGCCCGGTGCCCTCCAACCATAATAGATCCAGATGAACAGTTCAGGTGGCCTGCGATGAGTTTCAGTAGCGTTGTTTTACCGGCACCATTCGGTCCAACGAGCCCGACAATCTCACCTGGATACAGATCGATGTTACAATCACGCAGAGCTTCATTCGCCCTGCGGCCACTGCCATATGTCCTACACGCTGCTCGTACCGAGACGATCCCCGGAGCGGAGTCAACCACGGCTAGACTCGGTACCGCAGTGACAAGGTCCACGATGATGCGGCGACACCCAAAACAATCCACGAGAAGGCTAGGACGCCGAAGAACCGTTCGTCACCAGCAAGCCAGGACATCGCCCTCCAGGGTAGCGGCAGTAAGTTCCAGAGCAGGACTACGGCGTTCCGGATCGGTGGGAACTTATCTAACATCAGACTGATGGAACTCGGAGCGACCGCTCCGAAGAAGGCGAGTGCGAATCCCACGCTTGCCGCACTGGATGCGCCGAAGACCGGCGTAATACTCAGCGTCAGGGCGCCGAGAGAGGCTGCCAATAACATCGTCAGTCCAAAGAAGGAAGCGAGTGATGGGTTGTTGCCGCGTCCGAGAACAAGCGCCGCCCCAATTATCAGCGTCATCGGAGCCAGCAGGATCATAGCGCCGAGAAGGCGTCCTGCTGGAACGACCCACCAGGGGGCTGCAACGACTCTATTCGATTCGAGCGCTCCACCCAGACTCGCAAGCCGGGAACAGCCAACTACCGCAAGCGTCGTGACAAGTAACATTCCTACTTCGAAACCGTTAAGCGTATCCGCTCGTGTGAAGTCTTGCCACACAAACAGCGCAATCAGTATCAAAGCGAGAAACGATACGAGCCTGGGCGTGCGGTGCCTTGAAATCAGTAGCATGGCGAGAACGAGTTCCGCCTTGATGGTATGCAGTGCGACCTGAGCCGCCGGTTGAGGCGGTGGGGAGTGATCACTCCCCACGCCTGCCGCTTGATCGCTGATCTGACGGCTACTCATTCTCATAGTCATTCCGTTTTCCTGTTCACGTCTCTATGCTGCAAACTCACTCACGATTACTAGTCAAAACCCCAACACCATGCAGTCCTGATGATGTAGCACCAACCTCTGATCGTTGACTCGTAAAGACCGCCTCCGGGAAAATCTTCATCACACGATGCTATAGCCTCATCCATACATGACGTGGCGGTCTGGGCATCGGCTGGTCGTGGGCTCGGAAATATCAACATCGCGGCTACGATCGCCATCGAAGCAACTGTCCGTTTCATCTGGTCCTCCTTTGTTGGTATACTCAAGGATTCGACCAAGCGACTTCTCGCCTCGGACAGCCAATCTAGGAGCTGCTTTCGTGGCCACGGTATCAAACGAACGCAATTTGGACCACAACAAAACGCGGCCCCAGTGAGTGGGGCCGCTTCGCCGCGCAGGTGCCGGATAGAGGAGAAGATTCTCGCCTGGACTATCGCTTCTCGTTCTCTATGAAGCTCCTTCTTCCTCGACGATCTCGCCTTCGTCGATACCTTCATTATCCCCAGCTGAAAGTTGTTTGGCGTCTTCACCATCACCCGACGGAAGCATCCCCATCTTCTTCTTTAGTTCGAGCAGCTGTTGATCGGCACTGCCACTGCCGATCTCCAGAGCAGTAAATTCTCGCGAAAGATCATCTCGCTCCAAATCTTCACTCAGTTCAGTGGCTGCGAGCGCCTTCCGTTCGGCTTCCTCTATCTTCTCGGTCATTCGATCAAAGCTCTCGAAGGCACTCTTATCGGACAGAGAGGACATCGTTTCCTGAATTCGCGTCTGCGCCGCCGCACGTTTCTGCCGCGCCACGAGAAGGTTCTTTTTCCGTTTGGCTTCTTCGATTTTCTCGTTTAGTTGGCGCAGAGACGCCTTGAGAGATTCAACTTCGGCTTTCTGACGCGCCCATGTCTCATGGAGACTCTGGCCGTGCTCCATATGTTCGTTGTGCCGGACCAACGCCTGTTTCGCCATGTCGTCCCGGTTCTGCTCCACGGCCATGATCGCGCGCTGCTCCCACTCAGCGGCGGACGATTTCTCCTTTTCTACATGCGCGTTGAGCTTCTTCTCATCGGCAATTGCGGAGGCCACTTCTTGCTTAGCTTTTGCGAGCTGACCACGCATATCGGTAATGAGTTGATTGAGCATCTTCTCCGGATCCTCAGCGCGTCCGATCAAGTCGTTGATATTCGACTTTAGTATAGTTGATATGCGTTCGAAAATACCCATGGTAGACTTAGGCCTCCCCGTGTTCTGCAAGCGCCGGCAAATGAGATGCTAAGGCCAACGTAATCGAGTCAAAACTCGCCTGAAGTTCGTTAAAGTCCAAGTTTTCAAGTTGCAGCGTATCGGTCAGAACGATGTGCTCACCCTCGAGTCCGTATGACCCATGTACGAGATCCG
>JACZUR010000003.1 GCA_022573095.1 Gemmatimonadota bacterium
CGCTTCCCTGACAATTCTCTCGATCGTCTTCGTATCCGCGCCCAGTAACCCTACACCGGGCAACCGTCTCAGCAGTTCAATCCAACTCTCGTCTTGTGCGAACGCACGCTTGAAGAAAGGAATCGCTTCATCGACGCGGCCCAGATCGGCCATGGTGACCGCCTGCCAGTAGATCAGCTCGCCGTTCGTCGCTTCGTCCGGCAGGTAGTCGGCGGCCCGCGTATACGCGGCCAGGGCAGAATCGGCGATCCCCGCGTCGTTCAGGGCCTGCGCTCTAGCCCTCCACAGGAATAGAGACTCGGGAACCCTTTCCACTGCCTCTCCCGACCACCGCAGCATAGCGACCGTATCGCCTAGAGCTTGGGCAGCTCCGAACACCATCCCGTAAAAGGCCTCATTGCCGTGCAGCAATGAATCCACCTCGTAGCGGCGCTCGAGCGACTCGAGTGCGCAGTCCCACATTTCCCCGTCTAAACAGGCCTCCGTCCAGATGCGCAGAATCTGAAGGTCGTTTGGATTCTGCTCGACGGCCGGTTCTATCGTCTCGCGAGTCCTCTGGTAGTCACCGAGTCCATAGTAAATGGCAGCGACACCCAGTCTGGCCTCACGATCATTCGGGTTTATTGCGAGATACCTGGCAAACGCTTCAACTGCCTGGGCCGTGTCACCTATCTGCATATAATTCTGCCCTAGCCGCTGCCAACTACGACTCAGGAGAGAGTCACCAGCAAGCGCTTTTCGAAGCGCCCAGATAATACTGTCCGCGGGCTGCTGACTCGATTCAAATACCGTAGAGAGACAGATCGCCGCCGAGGGATGATTTGGCCGTTCCCGGAAGGCCCTTTCGGCTCGCTGGCGGGCGCCGCGGTAGTCCTGCCTGTTGCGCCGATCATAGCAGCCCCTAGCGTGACGTGCGACGTTGAGTTGCTGGTCCAGCGAGTCGACGATCTGGTCGGCGAACCGCCGCGTTTCCGTGCCACTAAAGTTGGCAGAAAACCATCCCGAAACACCGGAACGCCTGCGGTCGATCAGGCGCATAGTTACGGATGAACTATCACCATTCCTGCTCACAGTCCACGTGGCATAGGAGTCGATGTTTACCGCGCTCGCCAACTGATCAACCATCACCGGATCAAAGCTTGTCCCGCACTCGAAACCAGATTGCACCAGAACTTCGCAAATCTGGTCAGTGGAAAAAGCACGAACCTTGAATCGCAGCCGTCCGATGAGACGGTCACGCAGCATGTTACCCAATTCCAGCGCGTAAGCCTGGCCATCGGAACCCAGCGGGACTGGATTCATGATTAGCAGCGATGGGTTGTTCGGGCCCTGCAAAGCGAGCGCAGGCAGCGGAACGATTCCCATGCTAAGCACAGCGGCGCAACCGGGAAGAAGGATGCTGCTTATCATCGACCTACTATTCTTCAACGCTCCAACCTTCCTAATTTGCAAGCTGCGCGCACCCGGAATCCTCTCTCTCGCTCATGGGCGAAGAGGGATTCGAACCCCCGACTTCCTGCTTGTAAGGCAGGCGCTCTGAACCAACTGAGCTATTCGCCCTGAAGTCCGTCACCTATAGAGCGAGCCCAAGAGGGAAGAATACGCAGTAGCCTGCTACCAAGAGCGCAGGCGCAAGAGTCGTGCTACCTTGCGCTAGGAGGTAGTACCCCGCAACTAACGAAATGATTGCCACCCCGAGCAGAATACCGTTTTTCCCATCGAATTTCAGCCGGGCGGCCGATTCCTTGGTATCGGACATAGACGTACGAGTGTAATCTAACAAAAGTGGTCCGTCAACCATCTCCGCGCCACTCCTGGGAGGGGACATCCCACCCGGAGTCGAGTTGTTCACGCCGCAGCCGGTCGCGCTTTATCCGGCTATACCATAGCACCGAGACGAGCCCTCCCACGATCATCCAGAATACGGTGAAGGATGAGAGATAAGCCAGCCATCCGTACCTCGTACGGGTGTCTTTGCGCCAAGCCTCCTCGAACTGATCGAGTGTAACTAGGTGCGTTTCGCGCAGCGCCTGGTCAAGTCCTCCAACCGCGTTCCATCGCTCGAAGAGCGGTGCAAGACCCCGCTCCCTACCCATCCTTTCCAGCAGCAGAACTGCGGTTGCGGCAAGAGCGTAAGCGGATCCGGCGGTGGTCGCTCCGCCGCGCAGATCTCTGTCGAGCGTCGCAAACCCAGGAACTCTGCCCAGCGCGAGAGCAAGGTTGACACGCAGGCCCGACAGACGGCCCCATTCGCCCGCCGCCCTCACGGCATAGCCCTCCGAAAACCATAGCGGCGCTCTCCGGACGCGGGAGTGGAGGGCCAGGTGCGCCAACTCATGTGTCAGAACGCGCCGCGGATCACCGTTGAGCTTCAGTACAATCGTGTTGCGAAATGGATAGGCCACGCCGGCGCCCCACTCAGGAATTATGCCCCGGGTTAAAGAGTCAAATGTGCTCTGGTCAGACGCTATGAGCACGGTGAGCGGAGAATGCCAGCCCTGGGTCAGTCCGGGCCAGTCGGTCGAGACATCGGCAAGCTCGGCCAGCGACACAGCGATGTTCTCAACACCGGGCCAGTAAACAGCCGTGGCCCGCCCGACAGTCACGGCCGCTGGCTGCTGGACCAAAACCAGAAAAGCGAAGAAGAAAGTTACCGAGGAGGCTCCTGGCCCTGTCCCACCAACTCGAGTATTTCATTACACCGCTTGCCCCAGGGGTTGAACTTGTTAGCGTTGTAGCCCTTGCTCCAGGTTTGTTTGGCCTCGTCCCGATTTCCCACAAACCACTGCGCACGGCCCATCTCGTAGTAGGCCTCGAGAAGATTCGGCCCAAGCTTCAGGGTCTTCTGGAAGAAGGTTTCCGCATCTTCGAACATCTCGCGTTCGAGATAGACCAAACCAAGGTAGTGGTGCGCGTAAAGGGTAGCCTTCGGATCGTTATTGAGGCGGATCGCCTTCGAAAGATGTTCGATCGCTTCTCCAAAGATTTTTTTCTTCAAACAGATGAAACCAACGTTGATACGCGCGAGAGAGTTTGCCGGCTCCTTCATAAGAACTTCCTGGAAAGTTCCCAGCGAGTCGTCATAATCTTCATTGAGCATCTGCGCCCAGCCAAGCATAGACTTCGCTTCGATCTCACCCGGCGCTAGTTGCAGTGCCTTCTCAAGGGCCTGGATCGCGCCCTCATAGTCACCCAAAGAAATCAGACTCCAGCCCTTTTCGATGAAGGTTGACGCTCCAATATGATCTTGATGGACAACGGGCATAGAGCCCGTGAATTGCGGAGCGCTGGACCCCTCATCCCCCTGGGACAGTTCCTTATACTTGTCTACAAGGGTCCGGATATCTTCCTTGAGTCCTGTGAGGCCCGTGATGGCCTGGTCGACAATCTTGAACAGGCTGATGATCTCTTTCTTGAGGCTCTCGCGATCACCTTCGGCAGCTTCGGAATTCAGCCGCTCGAGCAGTTCATCGTGCTTGCGACGTAATGGCTGCGTCACAGGATCATCCATGAAACCCACTCTCCCCGCAGGGCGTCGAGCGCCCTAGAAACATTCCGTATGTAAACGCTACGCAATCTACCCAACCCTGCAAGTCAACTCAGGGCTCCTATGGTTTCGAGATTGGTTTTCGCGAGTTGGTGTTCAGGGTCAAGTTCTAGCGTCTTGCGCCAATATTCTTGTGCCTTCTCCTGGTCGTTTCGCTTGTACGCTATGTTCCCGAGCTTGAAATAAACATCGTGACCGAGGTCAGGCCGCAGCTTGGTGGCCCTGATGTATGCGTCAAACGATTCATCGAACCGGCCAGCCCTATACATGAGATCACCGAAGTTTTTCGATAGCTGCGGAAGTGATGGTTCGCTTTCAAGCGCCTCGGAGAGGATCGCTTCGGCGCCATGAACGTCACCAACGAGTTCCAGAATGACGGCGAGGTTATTCTTGAGAATCGCACTCCGAGGGTGTTTCTCGATACCTTCGCGGAGGATCTTTTCGGCCTCCTGGAAATCCTCCATGGCAGCGGATGACAACGAACGCGCCCAGTACCATATCGCAGGCAGCGTTTTGTCACCGACTGTCTCTTTGACTCGATCAAGCCTTCCAGCCGCGACTTCATAGTCTCCCTTGCGAAGAGCCACCACTCCCCAGCCCGTAACGACCTTCACGTTGTTGCGGTCCTTGGTTACGGCCTCTTGATAGACGACCTCGGCTTCGTTGAGATCATTGTTCCTCTCAAGCGCACATGCGAGGTTGTTGAGTACCTCTGGTCTTCCGCCGGCCAGCTCGGCCGCCTTTTTGAAAAGACTGACCGCTTTATCCCACTCCGCTCGCCGCACGGCTATCAAAGCCTGATAGAAGATCGCTGACGAATCCCCCGGATCGAGCTCCGCTACTCGCCGAAACTCTCGGAGACACTCGTCATACATCCCCGTCCCGTAGAAAGCCAATCCGAGATTTCTGTGCTCACCCGCACGTCCCTGGTCGGCAGAAGTTAGCGCCTGCGACTTTCTGCCCGAGTGACTCACGAATCCGGCGGACATTAGTTCAAACACAGCCTTACCTACTTCGAACTGTGAAAGGCCAGAATCCTCAATAAGCTGAGTGATATCGCGGTTCCCATCTATGAGATTGACCAACAATGCCTGGTGTTCGCTCAGCGTTACATCAGACGCTTGAATTCGCGATTTATCGGCGGAGACCACTATATCAAAGGAGGGCAACTTCTTTTGGATTAGCGTCCACTCGTCTACCCGTCTGGCACCTTCGAGAAGCAGAAACTCTGGATTTATCACCACCAAGAAATCCTGGTCGTCCGGCTTGACATCGCTCTCGAAGTTGAACGTTCCGGAATTCCAAGTGAATAGATAGTAGACCGCTTCTTCTATCTGCGTCGTCATGTCCAATTCCAGGCTCTCACGGGAAATGACGCCTTGCTCTACGAGGATCTCACCCAATTTCTTTTGCGGGTGCCGGGCTTGTTCAGCTAATGCACCGTCGAGCTGATCTCTCGTTATTCTGCCTCGCTTGACCAGTACATCTCCGAGACGGTCTCTCCGATTGACTATCTGTGCAAAGTTTACGAAGCCGTGATCGAAGAAGATTGAACCGAAATTACTTCCACGAGCCACCGCCAGCCTTCCGCTTTTCTGCCCGCGGGCTAGCAGCTGAATCACGTCTGGAAGTCCGACTTCATCGAGGCTGCCTTTGATCGCCATTAACGAAGCTTCTCTACGAGCTGGTCGGAAATGTCAGGCCACTGCCACACAACTTTTTCCTGACTCCTAATCCAGCTAGCGGGTGACACGATTACGCCACTCGTCCGGCTCCGCCGCCTCCGCCTCGTCTCTCCACCACTCCCCTCCAAGATTTCTCTCGCGAACGCGGCAGTAAGCTCCACTTCCTTTTCACGGGCAGCACGCACTACTCTTTGTACGTAGCTAACAGTCGCTCGCGCCGAATCAGGGTTGCGGTCGGCAAGATAATCCACGAGTTCCGCATCCCCACTGACTCCTTCAGCCCGAAGATTCCAGCGGACGAGCTCCTCCCTGAAATCCCTGTCCGGAACCTGTATTCTTACGATCCGTCCCGTGGACAGGAACACGGTGAGGCGTTCGAGACCCGACGCCGAAGCAGGATCGACATTGCTTGCGAACGCTACTTGTTTACCTTGGGAGACAAGGTTCTCCAGTAAGACAAACATTTCATCCGCGCACTCCGCCCTAAGAGCAAGATGGAAGTCGTCGATGAGCAGAGCATCTACTCCGGAGTAGCGTAGCGACCAATCCTCATTATCATTCGTTGTGGTCGCCTCTTGGACATCCTCGACGAATTCATGAGCTGACACGCATCCTACGATCGGGCACCCGGATTCAACCAGCTTGTTACCGAACGCGTTCAACAATTGAGTCTTCCCGACTCCGGCGCTCCCGACAAATACTAACGGATTATGTGTCTTGCCCGGTGCGCTGGCGGCAGCACTAGCCGCAGCGATCGCGTCCTCGTTCGAGCTTCCCACAATCAGCTCATCGAATTTGTATCGTGCAGCTGGGCCAGGAAGCGCGGCAATTCCCACACGTGCCGTGGAGGTTGAACCAGCCAGTGGCTTTATTGCTCCAGCCTTCGTCTCAGCATCCTCAGCCCAGTGAAGTACCTGTTCATTGAGCGTATCGGAGATGCCCGAGAAGAAGTTTCCAAACTCGTCTTCCTCATCGGCGTCGTTGCCCTCAACGCCCAAGACCGGAGCAGATACGGCGGGTTTCCCCTCTAAAACATTTCGAGCGGCACTCACGGTGAGTTCCGATGCGTCCTCAGCTGCAAACGCGAGAATGCGGTTGAGCGCTGCGAACAACTTGCGCACGTTGTCGAACTCGAGTTCGGATATGAAGCTGAACACATCCTCCGGTATCGTTACGCCTCTTGTCTGCGCTCGCTGGCGCACTATCTGCAGCCGCATACCGCTGTCGGGCGGACTTACGTCCACAGTCAGGCCCGCACCCAAGCGCTGCAGTCTCACGTCAGCCCCCAAGATGTCCTCAGGTTCCTCATCACTTACTAACACAAGCTGCTTCCCCTCACCCTCAAACTGGGTACTCAGATTCAGTAATTCGTTCACAATCTCGGTCCGATCTGTCAGGCTTTGAAGGTCGTCGATCAACATCAGTTCGACTTCCTGGAACCGGCTCGCAAACGCCGCGCCCTCTCCGGCAGCTACCGCCGCGTCGTGCGACTCGGCGAAGTCATCGAGCGTTATGTACTCCACCACGATATTAGGATGGATTGCCTTTGCCAGGTTACCGATCGCCATCAAGAGATGAGTCTTGCCCACTCCCACCGGGCCATAGATGAGCAGCGGATTATAGTGCGAGCCTGGAGATTCTGCGACGGTTCGACCTGCCGTACCAGCCATCTCGTTGCCGGGGCCTATGATCAGGCTGTCAAAGCTGGAATTGGGGTCTAAATCCCCGCTCACGCTGGTCCTTTCGCTGCGAGCCCTCGGAGCACCTCTTCGGAAACTCTCTTCAGAGTTTCAAATACACCTTTTCCACCGCGTGCGTCTGCCGTAAAGCTCGGGTATCCTCTAAAGTTAATCACCTGATCCAACTCTTCCTGCGTTAGAATCAAGTCCTTCGGCAAGTCCTGTTTGTTGTACTGCAAAACAATCGGAAGAGTTCGTATGTCAACTCCCTCTCCTATTAGATTCTCCTGAAGATCCCGGAGGCTGTTTATGTTCTCGTCGAGTTGCCGGGCCTGGCTGTCAACTACGAATACGACGCCGTCGGCTCCCTGGAGTACAAGTTTGCGGGTAGCCGCGTAGTATATCTGCCCCGGAACTGTATACAGCTGAAAACGCGTAGTGAACCCGGAAATCGAACCCAGGTCCAGCGGTAGG
Organism: Gemmatimonadota bacterium; assembly: GCA_022573095.1. GTDB lineage: Bacteria > Gemmatimonadota > Gemmatimonadetes > Gemmatimonadales > GWC2-71-9 > B16T1B5. The sequence goes on from JACZUR010000003.1 coordinate 7,386, forward strand.
AAATCGAAGAACAGAGTCCGCTCGGTTGTGGTCGCAAGCGAAACCATCTTTCCGCGACGTTCCTCAGGAACGTTGCCGTAGATATACTGAAGGTTGGTCGTCTTACCGGACCGCCCAGGGCCATAGTAAACGATCTTACATGTTATTTCACGGCTCGTGAAATTCACTAACGACATCAGACGTCACCACCGGACAAGGTTCTCAAGTTGTCGTTCAACTCCTTCTCAAAGTCCGCAGCCAACACCGGGGCCTGGTGGGCCGGCGGCGGACAAGACGCATCAATATCACGAACAAATTCTTCAAAGAAGAGCTGCACCAAGCCCGGTGAAGACTCGGGACCGTATACAATCAAGACAACCAGGCCTCCTCTAGGACTGCTGAACTCAGCGAGGAAGATGCCGTGCCGTTCTCCCTGATGGTTGAGCGCGTCGAACGCTGGCTCCTCCAGCATCACGGCCATCTCCCGGCTCGACGAAATGATACCCGCGCCTAACGCCGCAGCGGAAATCACGTCGACAGCCCGCGAGAAGCCGTATTGTGCTATGACCTGGCCCGTAGGGGTCGTCAACAAACACAGGCGGGCGCTAGCCTCCGCAAGAAACTTTTCCAGTGGTTCTAGAGCCCAAGGCTCTACCGTCTTTATCGCTTTCAAGTACCGGCCTCCACCACACGCTGCATCTCCAAACGTACAAGGCCTACGTTTACGCCGACGTCCGTGACGGCTACAACTATCACGTCATCCGCGCCCGGCAACGCAACAAGCGATCCCTCGTCAGCCTGCAGGTGTATGAACTTGGGAGCCCCAGCTCCGGAAGCCGATGATGCATCTCCGAAGCGAGAGAAGAGACTCGCTGCAAGCGCGGCCACAGCGTTTCCTCTCACGCCCTCCATCAAAGACTCCGCAACCACGAGCCCGTCGCCGGCGCCAACTATCATCGCGCCCATGACCCCGCGCACCCTGGTCACCTCTTCCAGCTTCTTCTGAAGATCAGCGCTCACCCAAATTGCTCCTGCAGCCATTGTCGCGCCGACGCAACCGCCTTATCGGCCATGATCGCAAGACGGCCTGCCGGAATACTGCGATCCCTGACCAGCAACAGCAGAGAAGTTTCGGTGGGCCTGGTGACGTGCAGATTGTTGGCCTCGGCTTCCCCAGCGATCCACTCCCAGTTCCCCAGGCCGAGCATCTTACACGCACGCGTTGCTTCCTGGACAACGCCGGCGAGCTGCGCGCAAACTTCTTCCGAGCGGTTCTGTCCCTGGTTGTCGACGATACCACCACCTAACACCCTGCCCCGGTCGTCTGCCAATAACATACCGTCCTTGGCTCCCTCAAGCCCCGAAAAATTAGGGCCGGAAAGGCGTCCCTGTTCGCGTTCGAAGGACTCGACAGCTGTTCGCACATTAGCCAAACCATGCACCACCGCCTTATCGCTTGGATCGATCGAAAGCGCTATCTCGAGATTGTCGAGTGCGGCATCCCAATCTCCCGACTTGAAGCAGAGAAAGCCGAGGCCCTTTCTTGCACCGAGGCTCCTGGGTTCCAGGCGCACGGCCTCATTCCACTGATCTTGAGCTTCGCGAAGCCGGCCGGCGTCCGCCAGAACTCTCCCCAAAAGGTCGCGGGCATCGGCCAGCGTGGCATGTCTCTCAACTCCGGCAGAAGCAATCTTGAGCGCTGCGTCATGTTGTTCCGCAACCCTTAGCTCCTCTCCTAGCCGCAGGAAGACAAGGCTGTCAGGATTGGACGCGAGTTCTGCTGACATGCGGGCTATGTCTTCAGACATTCGTCCCCTGCAGTAGTGATTCCAAATTCTGAGCGGCCTCGACCGCCTGAGTGATCCGCGGCACCTCTCGGGGCTCGGCCTGCGTAAATTTGTCAACTCCCAACCAGCGCTGCCACCAATCCACTGCTTCGGCGTACTTGCCCTGCTTGGCCAGCACTGCGCCCAACTCGCGGTGGGCCCGCCCAAGCATCGAGTCCATCTTCAACGCCCGTCTCAAGTTCTCTTCGGCGTCTCTGTGCCGTCCGATCTTGGCCAGTATTCTGCCAAGAAGAAGGTACAGAACCGGCTCATCCGGCATAGCCTCAATCGCAGATCTCGCGCGGCCGAGGGCGTTCTCCGGCTCCCCTTTAGCCAGCAGTACATCGATCTCGACTGCTAACTTATCTATGTCTTCCGGTGAAATCTTAGTCTTGATCGGCGCCGCTTCTCGTACGGCGAGTACGCCTGCGCTCTCCAGACCAAAAATCATCTTCGCAACGTCAAAGTCCGAACGATTCACAAGGCGGGCTATTTCAGCGACGCTGGATTCGCTGCCAACCGTCGCTAGCACCTCCCATTCAATAGGGAGCAAGTCCAGTCGTGACTCTTCTCCGTCGGTCACCGATTGGAAGTAAGGGATAACTCCGGTGTGCGGAATCTTACGCTGTATCCTCGACCATTCGTCGATTCTGCGAGCACCTTCCATGAGAAGGGCCTCAATCGGAATCCGCACGACAGTTCTACCTCTCAGTTCCGGAACGTCTCCGTCCTCGAAGGAGAAATGGCCCTCACGCCACCCAAGAAGTTCAAATATGATTGCTTCTACTTGGCCGATTATCTGTCGCTCCAACTCTTCGCGCACAATGGCACCGATGCCGACGAGGATCTCGCCCAGTTTGCGTTTATCGCCGCGCTGCTGCAGTCCCCTGGCCTGGCTCAAATCCTCCTCGCCGATTTTCCCCGCACTGATCAACAACTCTCCCAACTGGTGGGGGTTGCTGTCTATCTCTGCGAATATCACAATGCCCCTGTCGAAATAGACTGTACCCCTGTTGTCCCGCACCTCCGACGTGATGCTGAGCACGCCAGTCTTCCGACTGAGTTCCAGAAGTTGGAAGACATCGTGCATGCCCAGTTCCCTAAGTGGTCCCTCAATTGCCATCTATACAGTCTTCGTTTCGAATATCGCCTGAAGATCGCCAGCGGTTTGGGTGTGACCCCGCACTTTGGCGGCGAGCGGACCGCCTGGATCAAGTTCGATCACCTTCTGCCACTTAGCCAGAGCCTCAGGATATTTCTTCAGCTTGCCCAGAACGACGCCTGCCATGTAGAGTGCTGGAACATGCTTTTCGTGACGCGCGAGCACGCGCTCGAACACAACGAGCGCCGCTTCACCCCGGCCGTCATCGTGCAGAGCCAGTCCAAGCGAGAACAATACTCTCATATCGGCGGGGTCGGCTGCCAGAAAATCCACCAATAGGTCTACAGCTTCTCGAGTTGCCTCTTTCGCCCGGTATAGATCGGCAAGTGCGATCGCCGCCTCGCCGTACGTCGGCAGAGCCTGATAAGCAGCCAGGAAGGACTGCTCGGCGCCGTCCAAGTCCCCTTCCGCCTCACAGACTTTGCCCAAGGCCAGATGTACGCGGAGCAGCCTCGGATCGAGTGCAAGCGCATCCTTGTAGAGCTGCTTCGCCTGCTCCAGGTCACCCGAGTTTCGTGCTACATCACCCGCGAGGCAAACTATCTCGGCATCGTGCGGAATCCGTTGCCGCGCCTCCGAAAGCGCTGCCAGAGCACCCGCATCGTCACCTGCCGCTGCGCGCGCCCTGCCCAGCAACGAAAGCAAAACTCCGTCATCGGGAAGTTTCTTCGTCGCAGATTCGGCGAGCTTTAGGGCCTCGCCTGACTCACCAACCTCAATGAGGGATCTCAGTTCGCCCAGCGTTGCTTCTCTGTCCTCCGGATCCGCGGCACGAGCGCTGCGGTATTTCTCGAGCGCCTCTCGGTGGAGTTCACGCTTGGCGTAGATCTCCCCGGCTAAAATCATTGCCTGGACGCGATCGGCACCACGCGTAAGCGCATGGTTGACCTCCGCCGAAGCCACATCTAACCACCCTTTGTCGACATAATCCCGCGCCAGCTTGAGTTGATCATCATCCGATACTGCTTCCTCAGCAACGGGCGCCGGAGAAAACAACTCCGCAAAGATATTGTCAATTACGCCCTGCTCCACGTGGAACTCTTCGCTCGCCCGCGATCCCCGCATATCAGAGGAAATATCGGCCACGACCGGGACATTCTCGTCCGACCCTCTGAGATCCAAGGACAATCTAAATCGTTGAGGCACATAGTACGGATCGATCTCCTGAGCCCGTGTAACCGCACGTAACGCTTCGTCGTACTCGCCCAGAGTCGACAATGCAAAGCTGAGATTGTAATGAACCTCAGCCAATGAAGAATCGTTCTCAACGGCCCGCACGTACGCATCTCGAGCCTCTGTAATCTTCCCAATGTCGGTCAGGATAACTCCTATCGCGTTCCAAATGAGAGCGTCCGTCGAATCCTGACTCAATCCCAGCCGGTATAGGTCCAGCGCTTCCTGATATCTCCCGACCTGTCTGAGTAACAGTCCATAGTTGGGCCTTGGCACACCTTCCTCGGGCCGCAGCTCGACGCACTTCGCCAGAGAATCCAGGGCCTCCTCTTCTTCTTCAGCCTCAATCTTGGCAACGGCGAGGTTGTTAAGAGCGTGCACGTTGGCCCGATCAATCTGCAGCGACTGCTCGTACGAGCTGATCGCCTCGTCTCGCCTGCCAAGCTGGTGTAGAGCTACACCCAACCCGTTGAGAATTTTTGGCGAGTCATCCACTTCGCCAGCTAGAATCTCATACGTTTCGAGAGCGGAGTGGTGATCACGCTTTAGGAGATACACCTCCGCCATCGCTTCAAGCAGCGGTTTCCTTTCTTCACCCGCATCCAATCCGAGCCGGTACTCGCGTAGCGCATCCGCATGGCAGCCTCTTTCGGCGAAAACCAAACCCAGATTCAAATAAGAGGTGGTGCTCGGTTTCACCGCCGTTGGGCTTGCCACCCCGGCTTCCGCCTCCGGCCTCCGCGCCGTTTTGAGAGTCTTCTCGAGTGAAAGATTGGCGTGCGCCCTACCCAACGCCGGATTGAGTTGAATCGCCTTCCTGGTAGCTACGCGGGCTTCCGCGTGTCGACCAGCATCTCCAAGAACAAAGCCAAGGAGATAGTGAGCCTGGGCATTATCAGGATTTGTGTCAATCGCAAGGGTGAGTTCTTCGAGCGCATCGGAGCTGAGACCCCGGTTGTAGTACGACTCACCGAGGTAGAAATGAACCAAACTGCTGGTGGGATCGAACGTCTTTGCCCTAAAGAACCACTCGGTTGCGGCGTCCAAGTCGCCTCGGCCCCGCTCGGCCAAGCCGATCTGAATGAGCGCCGCCACATTTTCCGGGTACTTGGAAAGCAGCGCCGATAACTCGTCGATCGAATCGTCGTACTGCTTCAACCGGAGGTAGATTCTCCCTAACTCCCAGCGGGCCTCGCGACTCTCAGGATTCTCGCGGAGATTCTCTCTGAGCGCCGTAATCTTCTGGTCGTAAAACCCTGTGTCCGTATAGGCGATCTCGAGGTTGCGTTCGGCAATCTGCATCCTGGGATCGAGTTCGAGCGCTCTCTCGAACTCGAGCACCGCATCTTCAACGAGACTCTTGCGGTAATAGAAAACGCCGAGGTTGTTGTGTGCCCCGGCGTCAGAGGGATCGATCCGCCGGGCGAACGACCGAAAGACTGCTAGATCTCTCTCGGAAGGTTGCCCGGACATTGGCTCTACCTCAGCCGAAACGCACTCAGGATCGCATCGAGTGATACGATGTCGGGAAAGATCACGTAGTAGCCTTCCAGTCCCTCTTCGAAGTTGCGGAACCGGAACTCCGTGCGAATACACAACACCGGATCACTCGCACCCCCCACTTCGAGCGATTCCGCGCTCAGCAACTCTCCAGCATCTCCCCGTTCGAAGGTGGGGATCGAGGGTAACAGCACCATATCCATCATTACTGCTAAGTGCGTTGAGATACGCCGCAGCAACTATGTTCCCCGCCTCGCTTAGACTCGATTGAACCATCTCGTCGAGTTCGCCATCAGTGTCACTTTCACGACCCAGCAGGACGTTGCTCAACGCCACTGCGCGGGCGTCTTCGATTAGCAGCAGCGTGCATCCGGTAAGGTCGCCGAACAGCTGCATGGAAACCGCGACTACGTTTCTTTTCCATCGAGGCCTAAGAACGGTGCTACGTCGGATAGGGATACAAGATTGACTGCGGGAACACTGATCATCGCGCTGTGTCCCGTCATCTGGGATAACGCTGTGGCAGAGTGTCCAGCTCCAATATTCGATACTTCTTTCAGCCCGTCGATCTGGGCTTCATCTAGCTTGACGATTTCATCCATTCAACAATCCCTGCGATTACGACTGCATTTCGTAGAACCTTGGGATCGCGATTACCGCGTCCCCGAACGCGGGCATCTAGCCGATGATCCGGTTCATCGCCTCCAGCACTCGAGACGGCTCGAAGGGCTTGACCACAAAATCTTTCGCGCCAGCCTGAATCGCGTCGGCCATCAGGGCCTGCTGACCCATTGCAGAACACATTAGGATTTTCGCAGTCGGATCAGATTTAATGATATCCCTAACCGCATCTATGCCGTTCTTGTCGGGCATAACGACATCCATGGTTACCAGATCGGGTTTCAGTTCATTGTATTTTTCCACCGCCTGCACACCGTTCTTCGCCTCGCCAACGATCTCGAATCCCGCTTCCGTCAGTATGTCGGTAATCATCGTACGCATGAAAGATGCGTCGTCGCAAACCAAGACCGTGTGAGCCACAATTTCTCCCTCTCAATTCTCTATCCGACAGATCCGAACAAAAAAACTTACGATAAGATGAAGCCTGGGACCAAAAAGGGATAGCCTCTACGAGGCAAGGAAGAACTCCCCTGAACCCACATTCGAGGAATCTTGATTCAGCCTCAGCTCTCCACGACCGCCCTCGTCGACCACCCACCGCGGCACTTACCCTCGGTTTCGGCCTGGATCAGATCCCTCCGCCCCGAAGAATTTAAGATACTCCAGCATGTCGAGCCTATCAAGCAAATTTCGTTGCTGCGCGGCGGCACCAAGAGCCTGTCTTAAGTCGTGAGGCCATTCTGACCGTAGATCCAGCAATTCGCCCGACTCGGGATGCAAGAATCTGAGCCATGCGGCGTGGAGCGCCTGCCGAGGGGCGGCCCGGTCGACTGCCGCGGCGAGTACGCGATCCGGACCGCTAACCCTTTTTGAGCCACCTCCCCCATACGTGGGATCTCCTATGACGGGATGGCCAATGTGCGCAAGGTGAACCCGAATCTGGTGGGTTCGCCCGGTAGTTAATGTCAGTCTTATGAGGTCGCAGGGGCCGAACCTAGCTACCGGTTCAATGAGTGTCTTAGCAGCACGGCCCGAGGCTATTACCATCATGCGTTTGCGGTCACCGGGATGTCTACCAACGGGTGCATCGACCGAACGCGCGCTGTCGATGTGTCCCCACACCAAAGCCGCGTAGCGCCGCTCTATCTCCCTCCGCCCGAGCGCCGCCACGAGCTTTCGATGGCAGTCACTCGTCTTAGCCACAATCAGCAAACCGGATGTGTCGCGATCGAGCCGATGTACCACACCGAGCCGTTCTTCCGCTCCACCCGACAGGCTCATGCCACGTGCCGCCAAAGCACTGATCAACGTATCGGTTCGGTGGCCCGGAGCGGGGTGAACTACCAACCCGGGTGGCTTATCGACCACCAACATGCTGGCGTCTTCATAAACTATTGCCAAGTTTAGCTTTAACTGTTCCGGATCCGCGGGCACTTCAGCATCCGGCCAGGTGACTTCGACAAGATCTTCACGCACCAGCTTGCGCGAACCTCGCACTGTCTCGCCGTTGACCCGCACCCGCCCTTCGGCTAGAGCCCGGGCGGTGACGCTTCTGGATAGTGAAAGTTGGTCGGCTAGAAATCGGTCGACCCGTTCTGTTGAGTTCGCGGAGATGGAGAATTCCAGCGAGTACATTTGAAACTCTAGCCTAGGAGGAGGGTGCTTCGTGTACCGTTGCCTCCTTTCCTTCCCTCGAGAGAACAAATGCGAGCACAATAGCGCCGCAGGTTACGGCAGTGTCCGCGATGTTGAATGTGGGCCACCGCATCGTACCTATTCCAACATCAATGAAGTCGACGACTCCGCGAGAGCTGATGAACCGGTCTATGAGGTTACCAAAAGCTCCACCGCAAATGAGGGCAAGCGCGGCGAGCCTGGCGTGATTGGACTCATCCGTACTCCGTACCATCAGACCCAGAACGATGAGGGCAGCGATCGCAAGCGCAGAGAACACAACTCGAGAATACTGCCCGACACCGATCCCGAACGCGGCACCCGGGTTGTAGACTAGTTGGAGATTGAGCCAGTCGCTGATCACCGAGCGCGGAAAACCAGAGAGACTCGCGACTGCGAGTCTCTTAGTTATGAAATCAAGAGCGACCACGCCCGCGGCAGTCGCCCAGAAAACCGGCCTCTCAATCCGAATCACCGTCTTCTTCTTTGGCTTTGCATTTGATACACAATCTAGCGTGGGGTAATGCGTCCAGCCGTTCGAAACCCACCGGCTCGCCGCATTCCTGGCAGATACCAAACTTCTTGGGACTTTCGTAGAGTCTTCGCAAAGCTTCGTTTACGTGCCAGAGGTAACGCCCTTCCTTCGACGCAAAGAGAAACTGCTTCTCCCGCTCCATGGCATCGGTTCCCTGATCAGCCATGTGGAAGGAATAGGACGATAGATCCCCGTCAGCAGACTGTAGCTCTCCACTGAACGATTCGCCATAACGCTGCAGTTCCTTTATGACCCGGTCGCGCTCCTCAAGGAGTCGCTTCTCTAGATGGCTGAGTTGTTTCTTATTCATGCGAGTACAAACCTTCTCCAAAATACTCGAAGGAGCCTATCACTGCGCTCCTTCCGAGCGTAGCTTTCTCAACGAAATGGTAACCTCATTCCCCTCAACGGCGACAGTCTCACACAGATCCGGCTCCTCGATCGTGTCTCCCGGCACGAAATTCCGCGCAAGGGTCTCACCTAAGACAAAGTCCCCCCAAATTTCGATCGCTGTCATAATTTGGGGTGGACCCATTATACCCAACTCGATGCGAGTAGTGTAGTCGTAACCCGAATCCTTCCTGAGACGCTGGATGCGGTTCACCAACTCCCTAGCGATTCCCTCCTGTTTGAGTTCGGAGGTCACAGTCGGATCGAGCGCAACAACGTACGCCCCTTCACTCTGAACCAGCCAGTCGGTATGTACTTCTCGCTCAACCACGATATCCTCGGGGCGAAAGGCAAAAACACGACCATCTGAGTCGAGCGATACTGGGGACCCCGACTCGAGTTCTCTCAGCTGGTCGGGTGCCAGTCCGGACGCGGCCGCGGCAGCAAGCGGCGTATCCTTACCATAAACCTTGCCCAGTGACCTAAAGTTCGGTCTGGCTCGAAGAGTAACGAGTTCGGCATCGGAATTCATCACCTCTATTCGTTTCACGTTCACTTCGGCCGCAAGCAGCCCCGAGAGCTCATTGAACTCAGCGCGGTCCACGCTTTGCGGCATGGCCACTCTCATGCTGCCCAGCGGTTGTCTAACTTTCAACCCCGCAGTCTCACGTGTCGCCCGGGCCAGTGAAGCGAATTTCCTGACGGCATTCATCGCCGCTTCAAACGGTGCTCCATGCTCGCCGGAGAACTCCGGGAATCGTTCGAGGTGAACGGATTTTCCCGTGAGCCGCCGGTGCATGGCATCGCTCACGAAGGGAGCGGCCGGAGCCAGCAAGCGCGAAACCGTCGTGAGCGCTCGATGGAGCGTGTACAGCGCCGCGGGATCGGCGCTACTGTCGGGTGCCCAAAATCGGGACCGCGTGACCCTGACGTACCAGTTCGACAGATCGTTGTCGCAAAACTCCATGATAGCGCGGAGACCGGTGGTAACATCGTACGCAGACCAGCATTCCCGAACACGAGCGACCAGGTGGTCGAGTGCTCCCAACAACCACCGATCGACCGCCCGAAGCGCGCTCTCAGCAGTCGAGTTCGACGGCTGCCAGTCTTCAGCGTACAGTGCGAAGAAGCTGTAGCTGTTACGAAGGCGGTTGAGAAAACCACCCGAAAAGTCCGGTATCGCTTTTCGATCGAACTTCTTGGGTATCCAAGCCTGGCTCGCAGCCAGCAGGTAAACGCGAACCGCGTCAGCGCCGAATCGTCCAACGACTTCCCATGGATCCACTACGTTGCCAACTCGTTTCGACATTTTTAGTCCGTCGGCATCGAGGACGAGTTCGTTAACTACAACGTTCCGGAAAGCGGGCTCGTCAAACGCGCTTGCGGCGATTGCTAGCAGCGAATAAAACCATCCTCTTGTCTGATCGATCCCTTCACAGATGAAATCAGCGGGGAAATGCCTCTTGAAGTGTGCTTCGTTTTCAAAGGGATAGTGCCACTGCGCAAACGGCATCGCTCCGGAGTCGAACCAGGCGTCGATTACTTCGGGCACGCGGTGCATCACACCGGCACATTGGTCACATTCTATCGTCACCTCGTCTATGTATGGCTTATGTGGATCAAAACGGTCAGGCAGATCACTCCCCGCCCTCTTCGCAAGCTCCGCGAACGAGCCGATCACAACTCGGTGTTCGGAGTCATGTGCGCAGACCCAGATCGGTAGCGGAGTACCCCAATAGCGATCTCGCGACAGAGCCCAATCAACGTTGTTCTCGAGCCATTCGCCGAACCTCCCGGATCCGACTTCCGGAGGATGCCAGCCGACGCTCTCGTTGATCTCCACCATGCGGTCCCTGACCGCAGTGGTACGAACGAACCAGGACCGCATCGCATAGTAGATGAGCGGAGAGTCGCATCGCCAACAGAACGGATACACGTGTTCGTATCCCTTCGGCTCGTAGCGGCCAAACAGTTTGCCTTCCTTTGCCAGTCTGTCGGCAATCAAGTCGTTGGTCTCGAACACGGTCTTGCCGTTAAGCTCTTCCCAACTCGTATCCCTGAACCGTCCCCCCTCATCTACTACTTTGAAGAAAGCTAGATCCTCGCTCATTACGAGAGCGTAGTCGTCAGCTCCGTACGCCGGCGCACAGTGCACTAACCCGGTGCCCTCCTCCTTAGTTACGAAGTCCGCGGCGCACACGCGGAATGCTCTATCAGCGTCAACATCGACCGCATCAATAAGTTGCTCGTAAGTCAATCCAACCAGATCGGAACCGGCTATTTCACCGGCAATCGGGAACGAAGCCAGCGGTTGTCCTCCAGTCGCGCCCGGCACTGAAAGCCTCTGTGCAATCGACTTCTCGACAATGACATGAACACCTTTCACATCGACATCCACATAGGTGAAGTCACGATTCACCGCCACCGCAACATTCGACGGTAGAGTCCATGGAGTCGTAGTCCACACCAGGAGGTTGCGCTGGGCCCCGCTGTTCTCTCTCAGCTTCAGAAGCACGTAGATCGACGGACTGCGATGGGTTTCGTACCCCTGCGCCAGTTCGTGGCTGGAAAGAGCAGTACCGCACCGGATACAGTACGGCAAAACCTTGTTGCCTTGGTACAGAAGGTCCTTGTCAGCGAGCCGCTTGAGCAGCCACCAAACAGACTCGATGTAATCGTTGGTGTACGTTACGTAAGGATTTTTGTAGTCAAGCCAGTAGCCTATCCTCTCCGAGAGCGATTCCCAATCGGAGCGATACCGGAAAACGCTCTCCCTACACTTCTTGTTGAACTCGGCGACACCAAATTTCTCGATGTCCTCTTTGCCGCTAAGGCCGAGTTCCTTTTCGACTTCAATTTCAACGGGGAGGCCGTGCGTGTCCCAGCCGGCTATCCGCGTAACGGATTTCCCGAGCATTGTCTGGTACCGGCAAACCAGATCCTTGATGGAACGGGCGAACACGTGATGAATTCCCGGACGCCCGTTGGCCGTGGGCGGTCCTTCGTAGAACACGAAAGCGGGACAGCCCTCCGTAGCGGCCAGCGTCTTCGCAAAGAGATCCTCGGCGCGCCAATGCGCGAGAACCTCCTGGTCCAGTTCGTCCCAAGATTCGAAATCGAGAGGTTCGTAGGACATCAACCGACCAGCTGGACCACTCCCTTAATCAGCTTCGTCAGCCTGGGCTCAGCCTCGGCGGCAACCTCGATGATCTTCGAAATATCGACGGGTTCCAGTGCGTCGGGCAGGCAGACGTCGGTGATTATCGATACACCGAGCAGCTTCATTCCCTCGTGTACGCCGACTATAACCTCCGGTACCGTCGACATTCCGACTATGTCGGCCCCTATGCCGCGCAAGAAACGGTACTCGGCGGGAGTTTCTAGATTCGGACCTGTCACCGACACGTACACACCCTCACGCAGCACGATCTGTTGCTCGCGCGCCACCTGCCTCGCGGTTTCCCGCAGTTCAGTATCATAGGCCGTTGACATGTCCGGAAACCTTGGACCTATGGTATCATCGTTCTCGCCCACAAGCGGACTGTCGCCGAGCAGATTAATATGATCTGAGATCAACACAAGGTCGCCGCGTTCCCACAGTGGATTCATCCCCCCGCACGCGTTAGAAACGAAGAGTTTCTCCGCACCCAGGGAGGACATAACTCGCACAGGAAAGGTTACCTGCTGTAGCGAATAACCTTCGTAGCTGTGGAAGCGTCCCTGCATCGCCACGACAGACTTCCCAGCCAGCATACCACACAGCAACCGCCCCTCGTGGCTTGCTACGGTCGAGAGAGGGAAGCCAGGAATATCGTTATACCCGATCTCTGTCTCGATATCTATCTCTCCGCCAAGACCGCCGAGCCCGGTGCCGAGAATCAAGGCCAACTTCGGCTCGAACGAAGTGACGTCGCGGATCGCAGCCACCGCCGCGTCGATCATTTCGCGGGTTTTCATCTACGTGGAATTGGTTGCGTCGGGAGGTGTTCCGTCGACTTCGTGCTCGACAAGCGCATCGAGTTCAGCAAAATGTCTCTCCAGCAGACGCCTAAACGCTGCCACATATGCCGAGAACTGTCGCTGTACTGCCTCCACTTCTCGGCCGGCGGAAGCCTCGGCCTCGCGAGCCTGGGCTACTATGCCGTCCGCCTCATTGCGCGCCTCGCGCAGCAGTAGCTCCGACTCTTTTTCTGTCGCTTCCTGAACCTGCGACTTCAGTTGCTGCGCCGCCAGCAGGGCCTCATTCATGGCTTTTTCTCGCTCTTTGAACGCCTTCAGCTGTTCGCGGAAGTTGTTCAGACGTTCTTCGAGCTGAGCCTTTTCGCGCAGCAGGAGCTCGAGTGCCTGAGCCACGCGTTCGCGAAACTCGTCCACTTCCTCACGTTTATAGCCGGCTACTCCGTGCCGGAACTCTTGCCCCCGTATGTCAGTCGGAGTTAACTGGAATCCGTCATCAGGCATCGTCACCGTTCTCCAAATAACACTGTTCCTAGACGCACCATGTTCGAACCTTCAGCGACGGCTACCCTGAAGTCATTCGACATACCCATGGAAAGTATCGGTAGTGCAGTTCCCTCGGAGACCATCCCGTCCCGAAGTTTCCGTACCGCTTCGAACACGTTCCGCTGCACACGTTCATCGGACGTGAACGGCGCCATCGTCATCAATCCTCTTATCTCCAACTCCGGCATTTCGCGAATTTCACCGACAAGATCATGGACCGTTTTGGGCGTGCATCCATATTTTTGTTTCTCTCCCGATGCATTTACCTGTACCAATACTCCGATCTTGCTCGACTCCATGTCCTCCGCGCGACGCATCGCATCCGCGATCGCCCTAGCAATCCTCGGCGAGTCGACAGAGTGCACCAAGTGAAATCGGCCGGGCACGTACTTCGCTTTGTTGGTCTGAACATGCCCGATGAGGTGCCATCTAACGCCCGCATGCCCAAGAGAGTCTCGCTTAACAAGCGCCTCCTGAACACGATTCTCTCCAATGTCGTACAGACCGCACTCAGCTGCTTCAACAATCGCCGACGCGGTGTGTCCCTTCGTTACAGCCACGATAGTGACGGTACCATCCAAGCCGGCTTTGGCCTGCACTGCGGCGATCTCAGCGCGCACCCGGCCTAGGTTTCCCTCCAGCGCCGGAAAATCCATAAGAGAAAAAGCTACTCTACCGGACTGTCAGGTACAATCGGTCGAACTTATTACTGCGACTCGATGGCTGCCGTGTCAATGACGGCTGTATCGCCGAAGAAATTCACAGGCAGTGGATTGCGCGCAGCGTCAATCATACTTCGCAGCTGAGGACTCGGCATCAATTGGTAGGCGCGTTCGAAGTTTTCCAGCGCTGCTTCCTCGTCGCCCAGAATGGAATAACCCTGGCCGAGCGTTAGGAATGGCAGGCTCAGGTTGGTAACTATGTTCCTGCTGGTCGGATCCAAGTCGAGCGAATCAGCCTCGAATAGTCCCGCATATCGATACACACCCCATGCAAGGAAATCCGTCCTCGGAAGATTGACCGGTACGTTGAGGAAGCCGGGAACGAGGACCGAAGAGTCAGGAGGCTCCACCGAGTTGAGCCTCAGGACGAGCGCTTCTTGAGTGAGGTAATCCCCAAGATCCACCCAGTTGTCCGACCCTGCAGTGATCGAAAAATACACAGGACGATGCAAAAGATTGTCCTGTATGAGCTTGAGGATCAGAACGTCTTTCACGTACAAGGGAGTACCCGCCGGGTATTCCTTGTTGATAAGGCCAGCGGAAAAATTGATGGTTTGGGGAAGCTCCTGGGGAGTCAACATAGCGATCTGTTGATCTGTCCAATTATGCAACGCTCCGGGCGGCGAAGCGGGGGCGCCCTCGGCGAACCACGGCGCCTCACTCGGATTGAAGGCCCTAACCGGATTGTCCCTCAACTGCCGTATATACCAGTCGGTGTTACCGAGTGACAGGTTGACCACCGACACGTCCTGGCGGACGCCTGCGACTTCCTGCGCGTACCATAGAGGAAATGTGTCGTTGTCACCATTGGTGAACACGATTCCGTAAGGCTCGACCGACTGCAGTAGGCTGTACGCGAAGTCCTCCGCCAATCGCGCATCAGGGCCGTGGGCCCGGCTCGCCGCCGAGAAATTGAGCGCCAGGGGAAGGAACGCAATGAGGAAAACAGGGGCTACCAAGACCCAGAGTCTCGGCGGTTCCCGCTGTGCGCGTTCTCGTACCATGCTGACAAGTGTCTTGTAGAGCCCCGCGAGCCCGATACCTGAGAACAGACCCCATACCTGAAACGATAGAGTGAAGAAGTAGTCGCGCTCTCGTACCTCGTGCATGAAACCCTGCGGATATTGTTCCCAGCCGAGCGAAAATCCCGGTTTGAAATTCATGTAGGCAACGAGACCCGGGCCAGTAGCTAGGAAGAGCAGTCCGAGCAACCAGAAAACCGATCTGTCTTTGCCGCGGAGCGTCATTGCTCCATAGATTCCCAGCGACATGAACAAGAGAGTGAACGGCAGCCGGATTCCTGCGAATACGGGGCGGGTAGCAGCCAGACCGTTCGACCACTGCCAGTCGAAGTACTGCAGGTAGTTCTGAATCTGGAGGCCGATGATTCCGAGCAATCTTCCATGTTCGCCGATCGGCGGCCGTATCCCGGAACCTGCGTAGATCGGGTTGTCCCACGGCAGTCGCGGCGGATACTGTTCGCGGCGGATGACGGCGAGCAGAGAATCCCATGTCGACGGATCCGCCTCGTTGATAAACGGACTGAGTCCCGCGCGCACTAACAGGAAGTAGTACGTCGACACGCCAACGGCGGCGACCACGACAACGACACCGGCAAACCGACTCGCGCCGGCCGAGGTTGCGTACGCCGCAGCACCGAGAAAGGCGATACCCCCGACAATCAACAGTCCGGTACTTCCCAGGCCAGTAGCGACAAGGATCGCCCAGACACCGGCTACCACCCACCACTGCGCCCACTCGATTCGTGAATCTTCTTTGTCGGGAAGCGGGTCGTTTCTCATAACGTGCCACAGAAAACCGATGATCGCAGGTCCCACCAGAAGCGTTAGAAGATGGTTACCCACCGAGAGAGCCTGCAGGTACACGATTAGCAGGAGCAGGTGGGAAGCGCGTACCGTCCCCCTCTGCCGTCGCCACTGCAACGCCAGCCAACAGATCGCGGCGATGGCGAACGACGACACCATGTAGACCTCGGTTTCGTTGGAGTTTTGCCAAACCGTGAACGCGAACGCCGATATCAGCACAGCGGCGAGCGCGCCGCCGTAGCGATAGACCGTCGATTCGTGGCTCGACCCGGCAGTGGTGTTTTCCCTCAGCGTCTGTGCCAACACCAGAAAGAACAAAGCGGCGGCCCCCGCGCTGAAAGTCGCAGTCATCAAGTTGGTTCTGTATGCGTACTCTCCAATTCTGACGACGTCGGCCCAGACGTGGGCTAGCAACACGAAGACGGGGGTCCCAGGGGGGTGCGGAATGCCTAGAATCTTCGCAGCCGCAATGAACTCTCCGGCGTCCCAAAAGGTGACCGTCGGCGCCAGCGTCCACACGTAGCCGGCAAGGACAATCACGAAAACTCCCAGCGCCGCTCTGTAAGGAGGACGGTCCGCTGCCGGGGGTGGAGGGGGAAGGGGGGAGTTATGAATCATATCCGACATCGACGCTCGATAAACGCTGAGTAGGTTCTACTAGGAAAAGTTTTGGGCTTGTTCGAACTCAAAGCGTAGAAGCCTCGCCAGCCGAAGCGCTTCGCGCAAGGACCGGGTGCTCACCACCGCTGAGAACCTCTCGTACTTGCTGCGGGCTGACACCGCGGTGGAGAATCCCCCGCATCGCTATCGATATCTTGGAAGTTTCCTCGGATACAACCACAACTATCGCGTCTGATTCATCTGACAGCCCCAGCGCCGCCCGATGCCTCGTGCCGAGCGATCTATCTTCGACGGGATATTGAGTCAGCGGCAGTACACAGCCTGCACCGATGATATCGCTGCCCCTGATGATTACTGCTCCGTCGTGTAGGGGCGAGTAGGGAGTAAAAATCGTAGCTAGCAGGTCCGCTGACACGGTGGCACTGATCGCAGTCCCGGTTTCAAGGTAGTTCGTCAGAGAGATCTCTCCCTCCACCACGACAAGCGCTCCGGTTCCCGTCCGGCTCAATCGCTCCGCCGCATCCGTTACAGCATCCGCGACAACCGACGGGCTGGCGCCTGTAAAAAACCGTATGGCTCGGGTCCGACCCAGGTGCGCAAGCGCTTGTCTCAGTTCCGGCTGGAACAGTACGATTGCGGCGAACGCCCCGTACGTAAAAACCAGTCCGAGCAACGTTGCTATCATGTTGAGCCGAAGAGCTTCGGCAATGAAGTAGATCAGCCCGAGTGATACCAGCCCGATCAGAATCTGAAGGGCTCTCGAGCCCACCAGATACATGAGCAGGTAGTAGATAGCATAGGCGACGACGAGGATCTCGAGGAGATCGAGCCAGTTTGGGATCAGGTAGCGAAATTGCTCGAAGGGCATCAGGCTGTGACGATCGCCTCACAGATTCGAAGAGCTGCGGCTACCTGCCGAACCGCATGAACGCGGAACAAATTGGCGCCCTTGATCGCGGCTGCGACACATACGGCGGCTGTATCGGCGTCACATTCCGATACTTTGTGGCCGGTAACAGATTCGAGAAAACGCTTACGCGATGGCCCTACCATCAACGGATACCCCAAACCGGTGAGGGCCTGTAGGCGGCCAAGTATCTCGTAGTTCTGCTCGGGACGCTTGCTAAAGCCCAGCCCCGGATCGATTACTATCTGTTCGCGCGACACACCCATGCCGAACGCTCTGCGAACCGACTCGCGCAGTTCGCCTATCACCTCCGCGGTCACGTCTTCGTAGCTGGCATGGTCGTAGTTCGCCATATCGGCCACGTCGCCGCGAGAGTGCATAAGCACCAGGCCAGCTCCGGCCGAGGCGCAGTGCTCGCCAATCGTTGGATCGAGGCGCAACCCAGATACGTCGTTCACGACCCAGGCTCCGGCATCGAGTGCTCGACGGGCTATCGCACCCTTCACAGTATCGACACTGACCGCGACATCGGCGAATCGCCTTACGAAACCGTCTAGAACGGGTCTCAACCGATTCCATTCTTCTTCCTCATCCACCGCTCCACTGGCACCCGGCCGGGTCGACTCCGCCCC